>CALMCS010000564.1 GCA_937862875.1 uncultured Comamonadaceae bacterium | reverse complement strand
TGGCTTTCAAGGGCGCTGAAAAGATTGATCGTGCACGTGGCACCGATCCGTTGCCATACGACGACGTTTTCCCCTCCCAGAGGCCATGATGACCGCCACACCCTCTCCCTATCAAAAAAAATCCTGGCGTGTCTGGTGGCTAGCTGCTGCCAGCTGCGTAGCACTTGCGATGCTTCTGTGGGGATTCTTCGACTCTCCTCAACCTGCAGATCGTGTTGCCGTTGATCAGGGCAGTGTTGAGCATGCGTCCGGACCGCCTTGGCGCTACGGCCCCGCTACGGCCCGATTCACAGTCATTGTCTACGCAGACCTGGAATGCCCGTTCTGCAAGTCCTACACCCCGGTGCTGCGTTCCTGGATCGATGGGCATCGCGACGTCAACCTGCAGTGGCACCATCTTCCTCTCGCGATGCATGAACCGGCAGCTAGCGAGGAAGCACGCTGGGTGGAATGTGTGGGTGAAGCTTCTGGGCACGCGCGCTTCTGGGAGGCCGTAGCATGGGTGTACCAACACACCCGCGGTGGCGGCCAAGGACTAGCGCCTGGGACTGCGTTTCCAGACGATGCCGCGGTACAAGCCTGTCTGAACAGCGAGCGCGCTGGGCTGGCGGTACGTAGTCAGGCGGACCAAGCGCGAAAGGATGGCCTCGATGCCACCCCGTCACTCCGGCTGATCGACCGGGACACCGATCGCTCGATGACGTTGACCGGGCCAGTAGTGGGTGACGCCTTGTTGTCTGCTTTGGATCTGCTGGCATCACCAGAACAGGAAGATACTCACACAACCACGCTGCCTGGGGACTCCTCTGTCAGCACTCCACGATAGTCGGAGCTCATTTAGCTCGTTGTCCATCTTCAACATGAAGGTGGCCGAAGAACGACAGTTCGCCATCCGGTCAGTTCCGCACGGCTACCTCAGCGGCCGTGCAATCGTCGGAACCCAAATGGCACCTCAGTGATTCCAGCACCCTGGGCTTTCGCTGTCGAAGAAATCCACGTGCACGCCGCCGAGCGCACCCTGAATAATCGGCACCACTCGATTGCAGTAAATCTGGTCCGCACCGTAGACAGAAATCGCCACACGGCGGATGCCCGTACCTCGCATCCGCAGGAGCAGGTGAATGTCTTGTTCTCCCAGACCCCATCCATAGATAACAAGCGACTGGCGCTCCGAACCCAGCACCTCCCGATAGACCGTGGAGAGGTAGTAGCTGTTCTGGATCGAACTGATCTTTTGCGCCCAAGTTCCCTCACTCACGAACAGAGGCACAACCTCTTCGCTGCGCCATAGCGCAAGAATGGCTGCAAGGAGTCCTGCATCCGCGTTGAAGATCTTTCGTTCCTGCTCGACCCGATTGCGGCATAGCACAAGGCTGCCATGAGGGTAGAAAACCAGCGTCGTAGATCTCTGGCGCCGAATCGGCGTTCTCAGCCTACGCCAATCATCCTGAAACAAGCCCCCCGCTCCGAAGCAGTCCTTGACCGCATGCTCTGCATCATTGTCGTAGCCATACATCAACGCCCAGTAGACGATGAGATCGTAGTTCAGCGAGGCAACCGTATCGAAGTGCTTGAGGAATCGGTAGATCGCCGGCAAATGCCCACTGACCTGATCGAATTCGGGATGAATGTCCTGGACACTCTGGATGAGGCAGTCTCGGACTCTCAGATATGCCTCATGCGTTCGTTGGTCTGGAATCTGCAGCGATCGATTGACGTTCGATGCCTGCCACACGATGCGCAGGATCAGCTCGAAGTCCGTCGTCCCAAAGAATCCGAACAGCCGCTCAACGTCCGGGGCGATCAGCCCATTTCCTCGCGCATGGTCCAGCAACGAACCATAGGAAAAACTCGGGCTCACAGCAATGCTGGCACCGTTCCCCAATATGGCTGTTCCTCGATAGTTTGGGGCAATGGCCTCCCACGGCTGAATCACATAAGGCATGAGCTCCGTCTCTCGAAAATTTATCTCCTTCCACCATAACCCAGCTCGGACCAAATAGCGTTTTCCCTGTCGAGCCAACGCAGGAAATGCGGGCACGCAGCGCTGCGCATTGTTCATGGCGCGCGGCGTCTCCTTGCGGTGGACTACTGGGGTCTTCAACTGTCAGGGCCGCACACCATGCGAACCTCCCATCGCTTTCTCGGACAGGCCCTGCTCGGCCTGGCAATGCTTGTTTCTGGCGCAGTGGGCGCTCAGGAAGTCTGGGTGATCACCGATTCCAGCAACCCAGTGACGGGCAAAGCTGCCTTCACTCGCCTCATCGAGCTGGACGCGCCTCAGCGATTCGAGGCGGAACTGGCA
>CALMCS010000563.1 GCA_937862875.1 uncultured Comamonadaceae bacterium | reverse complement strand
GCCACGGCAGATAGACCAGGCTCATCGAGGGCGCGGTACTTTCCGCCGCTCAGCACGCTCGCGGAAATCTTGATCGCGCGCTCCTGAACCGCGGGGCTCTGACGTCGCAAAAACGCCTCTGAACACAGCAGCGCAGCGGCCGCGCCGTCGCCGATCGGCGCGCACATGGAGCGGGTCAACGGCCAACTGATTTCGCGATCCTGCAGCACCTGCTCGGGCGTCATCCGAAAGCGGTACTGCGCCTTGTCGTTGAGCGCGCCCATGTCATGGTTCTTGGCCGCCGCCGTGGCGATGTGCTCACGCGTCGTGCCCCAGGTCTTCATGTGATAAGCGGCCTGCATGGCATAGGTATCCATGAACACCGTGCCCTTGGCCTGCTCGGGCTCGAAGGGCTTGCCCGCCACTGCACCGGCCTGCCGGTAGTAGGCGATCCATTCACTGCGATCGAGTTGATCGATGCCGCCATCAAAGATTCTTTGGGTGATCGAGGCATCTTCGGGAAACCAGGTTTTCTCCACGCCAATCGCCAGAGACAGCTCGCACTGACCAGAGAGAATGTCTTTCCAGGCACCGTGAAACGCCATCGACGCCGTGGCGCATCCACCCTCCACGTTGATGATCGGCACGCGCTCGGGAAACAGTCCGTCGCGCACCAACGGCGTGAAGCACACCTGTCCGCGAATGCTGGACTGTCCCACGGCACCGAGCCCGCAGTTGCCAAACCAAGCTTGCTCGATCTCGCCGCCATCGTCCAGGCCCGCGTCGGCCAGTACCTCAAGATAGGCGTCGCGAGTCAACTCTTTGAAGCTGGTTTCTGCGAACCGGCCAAACGGAGTGCACGCCACGCCAATGACGTACACCTGCTGCTGAGAATGCTGTTGCTTCATCGCGCGGCCCTTTCACTCAAGACTCAAAGGGAGCGTCGTCAGGCCACGCATGACCAACGCGTCCATAAAATGGATCGGCCCCGGCCCCTGACGCAGATTGGGATAGCGCTGCACCAGCATCGACAGACAGATCTTCGCCTCGAGGCGCGCAAGCGGCGCACCAAGGCAGAAATGCAAGCCCTGACCGAACGTCAGATGCCGGTTGGGAGTGCGGCCCAGATCGAGCATCTGCGGGTTCTCGAAGCGCTTCGCGTCGCGGTTCGCGGCATTGATCATGATGAAAACCCGGTCGCCCTTCTTGAGCAACTGGCCGCCGAGCTCATGCTCGACAGCCACCACCCGCGCAATCGAATTCACAGGGCCATCAAAGCGCAGAAACTCCTCGACCGCGAGATCGATCAACTCCGGTTGCTCGCGCAATCTCTGCAACTGGTCGGGATGATCGAGCAGCGCCTTCACCGCATTGCCAAGCAGGCTGGTGGTCGTCTCGTGACCACCGAAAAGCACCAGCATGCAGGTGGCCACCAACTCATCTTCGGAGAGCCCATTGCCATCCACCCGGGCCGCGATCATCTTGCTGACCACGTCCTCCGCTGGCTGCTCGCGGCGCATGCGGATGATGTTCCGGAAGTACTCCGACATCTGATCCGCACCGCTGCGCGCGCGCGTGTATTTGTCTGGCTCGGACTGCGCGGAGCCGATGAAAAGGCGCAGATCGTCGGACCAGACCTTGATCTTCTCAAAGTCGGCGCGCGGTACGGACAGCATGTCGAGAATCACATAGGCCGGTAGCAATACGGCCACCTCGCGCATGAAGTCCACCGGTTGCTCGGTTTTCATCTGCGCGAACAAATGATCGACAGTCTGCGCGATGTTGGTGTGCATGGAGGCCACCAGCGCGGGCGTGAACACCGAGTTGAGGATCTTGCGCACCCGGGTGTGCTCGGGCGCTGCACGAAACACCAGCCACAGGTTGAGATAACGCATCACGCCCGAGAGGATGTCCTTGCGTTCGTCTTTCAGTGATTCGTAGAACGGGGTCAGTCGATCGGAGGACATCGAAGCCCCCATCGTCGCCTGGCGCACATCGTCATACCGGGTGATCACCCAGCTCTTGAGCGCACGGCTCCAGTGCACGGGTTCGGTCTGCTGCAGGTATTCGTAGAACGGGAACGGGTTCTCCAGAATGCCTGGATCCGTCGGGTCATAACTCTTGGAAAGCATGGCGGAATTCGTCATCAGGGTGTCCTTTTTTTCTTCAAAGATCGAGCACCAGCCGCGGCGTGAGCGCGCGCGAGCAGCACGGGGTGAAGCAGTCATTGCGCTCGTGCTCTTCGGGCAACATGAACTGGTCGCGATGGTCCGGCAGACCCGCGAGCACCGGCGTCAGGCATGAGCCGCACAGACCTTGCTCGCAGGAGACCACCACGTCGATGCCGGCCTCCGCAAGGGCTTGAACCACGCTGCGGTCTGAAGCCACATGGATGATTCGTCCATCCGAGCGCAGCTCGATCTCGAACGCC
>CALMCS010000562.1 GCA_937862875.1 uncultured Comamonadaceae bacterium | reverse complement strand
TGGCCGCTGTCGTCGTCCTCCAGGCGTCGGGCGATACCCCAGCGCTTTGCGGAGCGCAACAGCGTGTCGAGTTCACTGCGGTTTGGCAGGTCGCGACCGGTCATCAGGCGGAACTTCTCCTGTAACTCGATGTAGTCGCACACGACCTCACCGTCTTCGGTGAGTCCGCCGGCGCACACGCCTTCGTCGTACAGGCCGCGCAGGACCAGGGCAAACAGTGTCTGAGCCACGGTCGCGGTACTGGCCTTGGCGTGCCGCGGCAGAGCGGTCACATAGCGCAGCTGCCGGTTGATCGACAGGGACACTCCCAGCGGGGCAAGCACCTTCGCGAACTCACGTTCGTAGAGGTCCAGGAGGGCGTAGGTCACCCGGCTGCTTCGGTCGGAGTGGTAGATCACCTGCTCGGCCACCAGTCGGTAGGCGGCAGTCTCGAAGTCTTCGACGGTATAGATGCCATCCAGCCTGCTGGCCAGATCCTCCCAATCCCGTGGGTTGCTCATTTGGGCTCCCTGTTTTTGGTCTGGCGTTTGCGCCAGCTCAGTGTGAATGGCTTGCCGCTCAAATACGGGTGTTCGGCGGCTTCGTCGCTGGTGTAGCGCAGCTCCATCCCCGGGGCCGATGCTCGGCCTTCCATTTCGAGCCTGGGGATCCGGGAGTTGGTGGCCATGGCCACGCTGGTCAGGGCCTGGAAGGCACGCAAGTCCTCAATGGATCTGCAAGGCAGGGCATCGCTGCCGACGGAGGCTGTGTCCTGCAGCACTTTTTCGGCATAGGCGCGCAGCTTCATGGGCGTAATGGATCGTCGCTCCTGGGCGCGGCGCACCAGGTTGCCAATCGCGCGTGTGCGGTCGGAGATGATCACCTGACGCAAAGGCGTGGGCGTCAGCCGCGGCACCTCTTTGCGTGGCTGAGCCAGGCGAGCACCACCCATCAGGGCATCGGGCGGGAACACAGGGGCGACATCGATGTCGGGATTGGCAATCAACCGGTCCATTGACTGCCGAAGCAGGTTGTCGATGGGGCGGATGGCGCGCAGCTTGTATTCCAGGAAGGCAAGCGCGCGCCGGTTGGCGCTTCTGATCTCTTCGTCCAGACGCTCCAGGTACTCTTCAATCCGGTCGAGCTCATAGAGGCGCTGCAAGTCACGCTGGAACGCGACTTGGCCTTTTTTTTCGTCGCCGTTGCTCAGGCGGCTGATGTACCAGTCCAGCAAGCGACTGCGCTGTTGTGGCTGGGTATCGATGTCGGTGACGGCGTCCAGAATCTGCTGTCGCTTGGACAGGGGATGCTCTCTCGTTCGCAGCTCCTGATAGTCACCGATGAAGACTTGCTGGATGTAGTCCTGAAAAAACGTCCGGACATACTGCGCGGTGGTGGGCTGGGCGCCGATGGCTGCCATCAGGTCGCGCACGTTGGTGCCGGTGTTGCGGATGTAGACCAGCAGGTTGCGACACTGCTCAGCCGCCTCTCGCAGCAGATCGCCGCTTGCTTCGCCCTTGTGCACCTGGGCCACGGCGGCGTCAATCGAGCGGATCTTGCCCGAGACGAACACCGGGCCAGTTTCTGCAAAATTGATCAGTTGGGTCAGCAGCTGGCCCACGGCTGGCGCCATGTTGACGGTCTTTTCTATGCCGTACTTCTCCAGGCGAAACCAGCCCGCATCAAGCAATCGGTTGAAGACGCCAATGGCACGGATGTTCAGGGGGGTGTCGGGCTGATCTCCTGTCTCGGGCTGCCATTCTTCAGCATATTTGAGATGGTCTTCGATCTCCTGGGTGATCTCGCGTTGCAGGAATCCATAGCTGGGTGGCAGAGGTGCGTCGGGCCCGAATCGACGGCGGTGCAAGTGGCACAGCAGCGCCCAGTAGCCGTGACGGTTCTGCGATGCGAGCGGCCCGAACAGGCGATCCGGGATGCGCTGGAAGAGCGCCATGGATGCGGGGGTCACGCTGGGAACAGCCATTTGCGCACCTCCTTGACGTTCTCCACAGCCAGCTGATATTCAGGCGGCATTTCTTTGGTGGTGTCTAGGGCCAGCCGCAGCTCCTGCACCAGGTAAGGCAACATGGCGCCGCGGCAGCTGTGCACTCGCACCGCCGTACCGTCGAAATACTCACTCCGGACCAGGTCTTGCTGGCCGGGTGTCAGTTTGGGATGCGCCTGGATGCGCACTTTCACAACAGCGTTCCACTTCGAGTCATCCGTGACCGTGTGTTCGGACCTCTGGTCCAACACCGTGATCTTTGCGATACGTCCAAGCACGAAGTCCCGGAAGTCACTGGTTTCAAGGCAGTAGCCGCGCATGTGCCAACGCCGGCCAGCCTGGATCAGGCTATGTGGATCCACGGTCCGCGCGTGCGGCTCGGGGGTTCTCATGGAGCGGTACTCGATCCTCAGCCGCGACCCCTGCTCGACAGCCAGACGGATGCGGGAAAAGGTCTGTGGGTTGACCCGGGAAAAATCCCAAGGTGCAACGGTGACGTGGCCGGCTCCGGTGGCGAGATCCGCATAAATGTCAGCCTCTGCCAAATAGGCCGCCAGGCTCAGATCGGATGTACCAGTCTTGAGATCGACCTGGGCCTTTTTGTAGGCGGCAGGGGTGACAAAGTACGACTTGCTTTTGCTGTCCCACTCAAACCAGTCAGGAGTCTCTTCTCGAACTTCCCTGAGAAGCTGGCTCACCCGAATGCCGCTCAGACCGAGGACATCCATCAGCCGACCTCGGCTCAGGCGTCCTTCCCATAGAGCCATGCGGCGCATGACCTTGTAGCGGTTCTTCTCCAGAAGATTGGCCAGGCTCATCGGTTTGGATTGATGGTATAGAAAGCAATATGATATATAAAAATATGTTATGTTGAAGTGGATATTTTCTGAAATGCAGCGTGCTGCTTGACGCAAGTCCTTGCGAACCATTTGCCGCACTCCGGCTTACCCCCTGACATAGTGTCTGCGTGGCAAGCATAGATTTGAGTCAGCGGCTGCCTTGATTGCCGGAGAGGACCAATCAGTGGATTGCGCCCTGCCGTTGGCGGCGGTGCTCACACTCCTCGAGGGTTCGCATCGCAATGAAGAGTTGCTGAACGCTGATGTGATCACGCATCTGAGCATCCGCAACGATTTCCGGATCGAACTTGCGCTGGAGCTTGTCGACCCAAGTACGGATGTCCACTACGAGTCGGCCACGCTGCAGGCGATACTCACGGATAGAGGCGTATCCAACTGGCGCGTCATCTGAGTGCTTGGCCGACTCAGGAATTCGAGGGGACTTCGCGCAGTATCCACCGGCTGCAATAGGCTGGGACCAGACTTTGAATTTGACAACTGTGCTTTTGTCCGATGCCATAACCGGTCATTCACCAGGCTGAAAATCAAACAGCCGATTGACCGCCCAAAACAGTCACTGGTCGGCGCGGATTCGAGCACGTTATAAAAACGGCAGCTGGACCTGCGTAGAAGCGATGTCCATCGCTCCAACTTCAATCCGACCTCCTTTGCGTCGGTAGCCTGAGCCGTATCGAACTTTAAATTCGTGCGTCGTTCATGTGGTGGGCCACCCGCTGTCCTATCCCTCGAGCTCAGAGGAAAGTCGTGAGTGGTGTTGTCTCGACTCGTCGATTGAGTATTTGAAAGACTGCTAAAAGGCGACAGTCTTGTGTTGGCACGCTCAACATAATTTCTCCAGACGGGGCGCAAAAGACGCCCGACCCATGGAGACAACACATGCAGGTGAACAGCGCGGTTTCGACTGACTCAGCGGCCATCGAGCGTTTTGATGTGGTGATCGTCGGAGCGGGCATCTCCG
>CALMCS010000561.1 GCA_937862875.1 uncultured Comamonadaceae bacterium | reverse complement strand
CGTTTGAGCGCCTGACCATCGTGGAAGCCATCGTCAAGTACACCGAAGCCGGCGAGAACGTCACCGACCGCGACTGGCTGACGAATGCCCTGAAGAAGCTGGGCATGAAGGAAGAAAAGGACAAGCTGTCGAGCCGCACCCTGGCCAGCCTGCAGGTGCTGTACTTCGAAGAAGTGGTGGAAGACAAGCTGTGGAACCCCACCTTCATCATGGAGCACCCGACCGAAATCTCGCCGCTGGCCCGCGCCAACGACGATCGCCCCGAAGTGACCGAGCGTTTCGAGCTCTACATCACCGGCCGCGAATTCGGCAACGGCTTCTCCGAGCTGAACGACGCCGAAGACCAGGCCGCGCGCTTCAACGCGCAGGTGGACGCCAAGGACAGCGGTGACGACGAAGCGATGTATTTCGACCACGACTTTGTGCGCGCGCTCGAGTACGGCATGCCTCCCACCGGCGGCTGCGGTATTGGTATCGACCGCTTGATGATGTTGCTGACCGACAGCCCCAGCATTCGCGACATCATTCTGTTCCCTGCTTTACGCCGCGAACAGTAACAAAATAAGACGGATGCCGTTAAACTGGGCTCTCAATCGTTCACAGCAATAATCAAGGTTTCGACCATGGTTGAAAACTGAGAGATCGATAGATAGAGAGTTCCGTCAGCAGCATCCATGAGCCAACCACTCAACGACACAAGTCTTCAAACCGCTGAAGAATCCTCTGCCGAGCACCCGTTCACGGTGTTGCTCGTGGAGGATCTTGCGTCCGTTCGCGCCACTCTCGCCGCCGAGCTGCGCCGCGCGGGTGTCTCGGAAGTGCTCGAAGCCTCGGACGCCGATCCGGCGCTGCGGCTCTTCAAGCTGCGCCGCCCCGACATGGTGTTGCTCGACATCCGCCTGCCCGGCACCCACGACGGTTATTGGGTTGCCCAGCGCATGCGCGAGATGGAACCCGGCGGCTGGACCCCCATCATTTTTCTCTCGGGCCTCGACGGCGAGCTCGACGTCTGGCGCGGCATCGAAGCCGGCGGCGACGACTACCTCGTCAAACCCGTCAAGCCGATTGTGCTGGCCGCCAAGGTGCGCGCCATGCGCCGCATCCACGAAATGCGCCGCAGACTGGTCATGCTCTCCGATGAATTGCATGTCGCCAATCAGCGCCTCAATGAAATGGTGGAAATGGACCCGCTCACCGGTTTGGTGAACCGGCGCGGCTTCGATCGCATCCTCCACACCGAAATCATGGCCGCGCGGCGCGACCACACGCCGCTCACCCTCATGCTGTGCGATCTGGACCACTTCAAGCGCTACAACGACGCGGCGGGCCACGTCCAGGGCGACGCCTGCCTGCAGGAAGTCGGCCGCGTGCTGCGCGAAGTCTGCGTGCGACCGCGCGATGTGGCCTCGCGCTACGGCGGCGAAGAGTTCGCGCTGATTCTTCCCAATACGCCCAGAGCCGGCGCGATGACCTTCGCACGCGCGCTCGGCGGACTGCTCAAGACGCGCAACATCGAGCATCCAGACTCTCCCCTCGGGCCGGTATTGACCTTATCCGGGGGAATCACCACCTGTATCCCCGACGAGGCCACAAGTGCCATTACCATGGTGATGCGCGCCGACGAAGCGCTGTATGCTGCCAAGGGCTCAGGGGCGTGACCGCTTCTTCAGCTTTGAAATGCAGATGGACACGGTCGAGCAGCGCAAACGCTGACCTCCTGCTTTTTTCACCCTGACCGCTGAAACCGACACCGAAACCGGGTTGCCCGTTTTTTTGGTCCTCGGTGCTATTGATTTTGTCCTTGAATCTCAACTGCCCCACCTGTCACCGCTCCGTAGACACCATGCTTCGCTGGAAATCCCATCTCCCCGTCTGGATCCAGGACTGGCTCGAACTGATTGTTCCGGGCTTCCAGATCGTGCTGATCATCGTCGTCGCCATGCTGCTGAACCGCATGTTCAAGCGCATCCTGCACCGCGCGGGCGACCACTACCAATTCCCCCATGAGCTGACCATGCCGGTCCTCGTGGTGGTGCGCTGGCTCATCATCCTGAGCGCCACGCTGATGGTGCTGGAGCGCCTGGGCGTTTCCGCCTCCGTGCTGTGGACCGCCTTCACCGGCTTCGCCACCGTGGGCGCGGTCGCGTTCTTCGCGGCCTGGAGCGTGCTGTCCAACCTGTTCTGCGCCTTCCTGATCTTCACCGTCGGCCCGTTCCGCGTGGGCGATCACATCGAACTGCTCGACACCGCCGAAAAACCCGGCGCGGTCGGCAAGGTGGTGGACATCAACCTGCTCTACACCACGCTGGAAGACGCCACGGCCCCGGAACCCGGCACGCTGCTGCAGATCCCCAACTCGCTGATCTTCCAGCGCGTGGTACGCCGCTGGCCCGCAGGCCTGCCGTTGCCGCAAGCCAAGACGCACCTGGCCGTGCCTGCCGCGACCAGCCACACCAGCGACTCACCCGCCGCGCCCAAGCCTGCGACCTTTCCCTGAGCCGTCTCATCAAGGAAAAATGAAAGAAAGCGGACTGCCGTCGCGCCTCAATTCCGGCGTCCCTTCAGTGAGATTTGCGCCAGAAGCGACGCAGCGACGTCACTCGCCCAGACAAATCCCAATATCCCGCGCGGTCACGATCAACTCGTGATCGAGCGGCACGGTGCGCTGCACATTCGCCACATCCGACATCTCCACGCTGCCAATGGCACCGTGCTGAAACGTCACCATCCGGCCAAACGCCTGCTGCAGCACCAGCTCCGCCGCATGGTGCCCAAAGCGCGTGGCCAGCACGCGGTCAAACGGCGTAGGATCGCCGCCGCGCTGCAAATGCCCAAGCACCGTGGCACGCACCTCGCTCTTCAAATGCGGCTGCAGACGCATGCGCAGCACATGTGACACGCCCCCCAGTCGCACGGGATCGGGACTGTGCTCCACCCGCTCGCGCACCGTGAGGCTCGTACCACTCTCCTTGGCACCCTCGCCCATGGCAATGATCGTGTAGCGCTGCCGCTCCTCACGGGCAAGACAGCAATCGACAACCGCCTGCAAATCAAAGTCGATCTCGGGCAGCAAGATCACATCGGCCCCCGCAGCCAACCCAGACTCCAGCGCCAACCACCCCGCGTGTCTGCCCATGGTCTCGACAATCATCACGCGGTGATGGCTGTAAGCAGTGCTTTCGATGCGGCGCAGCCCTTCGGTAGCGGTAGCAACGGCGGTATCAAACCCAAAGCTGCGCTCGCAATTGGCGATATCGTTGTCAATGGTCTTGGGAACTCCGACACATTGCAGCCCAATGCGCTGCTGCAACCCATGCGCGAGCGACATGGTCCCGTCGCCCCCAATGACCACCAGTACATCCAGCCCCAGCTCAACCACATTGCGAGCCACCAACTGCGTAGTAGCTTCATCGCGCAAGGGATTGGCACTGTTGCTCGTACCAAGAATAGTCCCCCCGGTATGCAAGATGCCCGAGACACTGTCCCAACTGAGCTCAAGCACCCGAGGACTCTCCTCCATCAGCCCTTGAAACCCATCCTCGATGCCAATGACATCGCATTGACCATGATGAATCAGCGACTTGGTCACCGCCCGAATCACAGCATTCAACCCGGGACAATCGCCCCCACCAGTCAAAACACCAACGCGCATAAACCAAGACTCCCAAAAAGAAAACTAAGGAGCGGGCAACAAAAAACGAACGCACCCCAAACGAAGCAAAGAGGCACGAGCAAAGCGAAGTGCCGACCCCCACAAAAACTCTGACTCACGGCGGCTGTCTGAACGGAGCGCGCAGCGCGAAGTGAGTTTTGCCGTGGGTATTCAAAAGCGATTTTTGATTACTTTTTGGCGCAGCAAAAAGTGATTGCCCAAGTCGGGGGCAGTCCCGACACCGGGAAAAAACCCAAGAACAATCGCAAAAAATCACGCCCCAAAAACACAAAAAAAAAGCCACCGACAAGTCACCAAGTCGGCGGCAAACAAGGCCCATTGCAGAGCCACTAACCTCTATAACTCACAGAACAACTCACTGCGACAAATCCAATTTGTACTTGGAAGTCCCCTTCCCCAACCCATCATCAGCAGCCAACAAAGAAACATTGGGAAGAAGAGCAGCCTGAGCAACACCCAAAGCATTCACCCCAGAACTGAACACCACATTCCCAGCAGTCTTCACCTTGGCAAACCGCCAACTCTTGGCACTACCGTTAGCAGAACGAGTGATACCAGGATGCTGCTTCACATACCCAATCACCACATCCCGATTGGCATCAGGCGAAGCCCAAATAGCAGATGACCCATCCAACTTGGGAATGAACGACTTCCCGCTAGTAGCACGATAGTTATTCGTGGCAATAACAAACTCCTGCGCCACATCGATCGGCTTGCCAAGATAAGTCAAATTCTTGATACGACCACCCACAGCCTGAGTCACATCAATCTCATACTGCACATCCGCCGTAGTGAACATATCGAAGTTATAGCCAGGGAACGTGCTGATCAACTGCTGCTCTTCCGTCTTCGCAGGATCAATCTGATTGAACCGCTTCGCAGCAGCCTCCAGCCAAGCCTTGATATCCCCACCATTCACCTTCACCGCATACACCGTGTTCGGATAAAGATACAGATCGGCAGCACTAGAAATAGACATCGCCCCGACAGCCACATCGGTGTAATCCGCAGCCCCCTGGAAGCCAGACTTGAACGGCGCACTCACAGACAACACAGGCAGGCTCTTGTACTGCGGCAAGCTAGCCTGCACATAAGCAGCCACGTAATCACGCTGCGCCTGATTCACCAACTGAATCGCACCCGGATCCCCCACATCCGCAAACAAGGTACTCATGCGGAAATCCGTGCTGCCGATCGGCGTCTTCACATAAGTAATGGCAGCCTGATGCTGCGTCTCGATCAGCGGTGCAATAGTGGCGTCGACATCCACATAGGTCGCCTTGCCCGCAGCATCCTTGCCCGTCAGGATATTGCGCAACTCACTCTTGCTCGCGCCCTTGGTCACACTCCAGGCCTTGCCATCCCAGGCCAGCGGCAACTGAATCACACCCAAGGCCTTGCCCCACGAACTGGGCATCACCGAAGGCACGCCGTTCACCGTACCGGCCTTGTTGTCCACACCGGCCTGCGTGAAAGCAGGCGTGGCGGCCGCATCGGGGAACACGCTGTGCTGATGCCCCATCACCAGCGCATCGATGCCCGGCACCTTGGAGAGATACAGCCCCGGGTTCTCCATGGTCTGCGAATAGTCCGCACCATCGAGGCCGCCGTGCAGCAACGCCACCACGATGTTCGCGCCCTTGGAGCGGAGCTCGGGCACGTATTTCTGCGCCGCTTCCACGGCACCTTGCGTGTAGACCTTGCCGTCGAGATAACGCTTGTCCCAATTCATGATGCCCGGCGTGGTGAAGCCGATCACACCGATCTTGATCGGCAGTTTCACATCCTTGCCATCGGCATTCTTGGCCACCACCGTGCGCTCGAGAATGGTGTACGGCTGCACCAGCGGCTTGCTGGTTTTGCTGCTGTAGACATTCGACAGCACGGCGGCATAACCATTGCCTGCGCACTTCAGCTTGGCATCGACGCCATCGACCTCCATGCCGCCACCCAACACCTGGTTGAGGAACGGCAGGCCGTAGTTGAACTCGTGGTTGCCGAGCGTACCGGCATCAAAACTGAGCGCGCCCATCGCCTTGTACATCGACAGTTGCTGCGTGCACGGAATGGTCTTGACCGTCGCTTCGTAGTCGGCCAACGCGGTGCCCTGGATGGTGTCGCCGTTGTCCACCAGCAGCGTGTTCGCGAACTCCTTGCGCGCCGCACGCACCAGCGTTGCCGTGCGCTCGAAGCCGTAACTCTTGTCCTCGGCGAGCTTGAAATAATCGTAGCTGC
>CALMCS010000560.1 GCA_937862875.1 uncultured Comamonadaceae bacterium | reverse complement strand
TGCTCAACGAGCCGCGTACGGTGCGGCGGGCGGGGGTGTTGTGGCGCAAGGGGGCGTCGCGGAGTGCGGCTGCGCGGGAGTTTGTGGCGTTGCTGCGGCCTGCGGTGCAGAGGGCTGCGATCAGGAATGCTGCGCGGTATGCGGGTGGGGAGTGAGTGAGTGAAAGAACGATGGAACGAACGGACGAGACTCGGTTGCGATTGATGCAGCTTCCCTACGGAGCCTGTCTCGTGAATTGCCGTGATTCAGTTTATTTTTTCCATTAAATGCACTAAACTACGTCCTTAGGACGTAGTTTAGTGCATTTAAGAAAATACTAAAAAATCTGTTGAGGACATAGATCATCGCAAGCTAAGCTCTATGCTCCAAGGAACAAAAGCTAATCTTGTGAGTGAAATTTCAATCTCCCCTGAAATTATCAAACCCATCCAGGAACGGCTGGGAGCTTGGGAGCGCCCCATCGTGACGGACTACGAACTGGGGGCCTTGATCTTTTCCCAAACGTCGGCGGCCAACCGTCCGCTCTCCCTGTCCACGTACAAAAAAGTCGTCGAGCTTCTGACCGCCTTTGGACTTATCTCAATCCACAAGGACTTCAAGACAGGTACCGTATTCCATTTATTCGGCCGCAACCAACCCCCGTTCATGGAGGTCGCCTGTTCGGTCGATCCCTTTGCTTATGTGAGTCATCTGAGCGCAATGGAATACCACGGCATCACCGATCGCTTCTCCAAAATCCTGTACCTCTGCACCCCACCAGATCGGGAGTGGAGAGAGCAAGCGCAGGCCCGCATCGACAAGGACCTCAAGGGGCGAAAAAGCGACTACCTGGCCGCCAAACTACCCGCGCTGAAGTTCCAGCGAACCGAGCGCATCGGCGGCGTGCGGGTCGAATTGCTTCGCCGCTCGCATCGTGGCGCATTCAAAGTCATCAAGTCGCCATCCATCCGCGTAGCCATGATCGGACGAACCTTCCTGGACATGGTTCGCGAGCCGGCATTCTGCGGAGGAATGCAGCATGTCATCGATACCTACCGTGAATACGCAGCCAAGTATTTGAAGCTCATCACCGAAGAAGTCAGCAAGCACGGCACATCGATCGAGCGCGCCCGGGCCGGTTATCTGTTGGATGAAGTCTGCGGCTTGTCGGCCCCACAGATCGACGCATGGGCATCCACCGCGCAGCGCGGCGGCTCTCGCAAGCTCGACCCTCAAGGCGAGTACGCGCCGTTCTATTCCGAGCGCTGGCTGCTGTCGATCAACGTTCCGTCGCTTGCTCGTTGACCTTCATCGGTCTCCCTAAACTCTCCAAAGGATCACAAGCGTCGCACTCAAACATAGGGCGGTCCGAGCTGCTCCTCATCAGCCCTCAAGGTCATATGCTCTATCCGCCACTGAGTCAGGACCCTCACCTTGCTCACAGGCACGTCATCTTCAGAGATAGCGAAACAGGTCTTCAGCACGATGTGAGTTTCGGCTGCGAGTCGGCTGCCAACAGCCTCACGCACGGCATCTGCCGCCTCATCCGCTTTGTCCGCTGCGATCTCCGGGTCGTCCCCGGGATGAAAAACCAGCACGATGCTGAGTTGGTACGCGTCACCATCGCCGCGTTCAATGCATTGGCCCTCATCAAGGTCAAAGTAGACAAACGAAATGCATGTCCCATGGGATTCCAGAACCTTCGCGAGCTTGCTGTTGGCCTTTGTACTGTCCATTCGACGCACAAACGTATCCGGAAAAGCGGCTCTGTTGTACCGCGAGCCGAGCCAGCTTCGAAGCACTGAGAGGGTGGAGCCTTCTAGATGGAAGCGAGAATCCGGCTCAAACGGTGCCAAATCGCTCTTGGAAATGTGCTGTTTGCCAGTGGCCGTCAATTCGATGTGGACCAGCGCTCCGTCCCTGACAACCGGGTAGTGAATGGTGCGAGGCGCTTTCGCCCAAGTGAAGTTGCCGTTCGGGGCCTCCACTGTGCGGCCTGCGATGACTTCCACGTTGGGTTCAGCGTCCAGGTTGTCATTCGCGAGATCGCAGTCGTGGGTCACCACGACGAGGCAGGTGGCCTCTGGATCCACGGCGTTGCTCAGTCCGAACCGCGTGACGGCCTCGGGTGGCAAAACACTACCCTGCCTCCAGTTCGTCTCGCGAGTCCACTGTGGCGGGGTTTGCTCTGGCATACCTCGTCAGGCGCTTTCGTCCCATGCTGGCGTACCGAGGTCTGCCGCTTTCACGGGGGCCTTGCGTCCGGCCAACAGTCGATCCAATTGGGCGCTCGCATCACTGCCGCGTTGGATGATTCGAACCAACTTTTTGGCGGATTCCTTGCCGTCGCCACCGGCTGCCAGGAGCTGCAGCAATGTCTTTCCCTGCGCTACCGTCCGGTCGAGCATCGGCACCGTGGGCTTGATCCCTAGATCGATGAAAATCTGAGCGGCTTGCGCCAATTGCCTCAGACGTTCCTGGTGAGCGGGTTTGGGTGTTTCTCCATCTAGCCAGTTGTAGAGCGTCTGGCGCGAGACGCCGAACACCTCTGGCAAGCGCGACATGGTTCTGCCGAAGCCCGCCCTCACCTGCTCCATGAGCTTGACGTATGGCGCATCCGCGATCGGCTGAATGGACTCAAGTACCTCAAAGGGCCGATAACCCATGCCATGCCGAATGAAGCGTTCGCCCGCCAAGCCGCCGGTGCCCGTTACCAGATAGGGGAACGGTCGATCAACCGCATGGGTACGGTTCGCGATGGCTTGCGTGGGCCGATAGCGCACAAGCGCAAAGTCAGCGGTTGGAGGTACGGCAAGAACGGCGCTCATCGTTATTCACTCCAGGCGGACAAGGCATGCTCAGTCACGGTGGCAAGAAATGCTGCGCTGATGACGTCATGTATCTCGGCCAGTTGCTTGCCTACCGCTTCGAGCGAGAACAATTGGCGTCCTTCGATCGCCCCATCCGTATCAAGAATGGCGTGCAAGCCGTCTGCTTCGGCGAAACGTTTTTCCAACACCATTTCCTGAGGAAGCAGATCTGGAGGAAATGCCAACCGGCCCTCCTGGATTACGACTCGAGCGCGCAGTTGGACGTCATTCACGCGATTGAATGCCTCGGAATAGGAATGCATCGGGGTACCGCCGAGCTGGGCGCTGAGGCCGTGCACTTGCGGAACCAAATAATTGCGCAACTCGTCGCCTGATGGAGGGAAAACGTGATCGAGATACCGCAGCCCCACCCGGTCCGTGAAATCCAGGGTTGCGATCTCATGCACCAAGGCCAAACCACGCAGGAAAGCTTTGGAGAATAAGTCGAAGGTACCGTACTGGGAAGACTGAAAGGTCAAGGAATCCGTATTCAACACGAAGCAATGCGTTTGCAGGGTGTTGGCAAACATGAATTGCTCGTGATGCACGGGCTGCGGAACCGACTGTCCGTCTTGCGTGGTGAACTGAATCGCGACACCGCCATGCGTGGAGAACGCGGGGTATCCCGCCCGGCGGAAGCCCTCTTGAATCGAAGGCAGGTAGTCCGCAAGCTTCAGGAGCGCGTTGAAACGCACTTGGGTCACTGTGAAGTAGACCGGTGGATTCTTCAGTGGCGTTCCCATGCTCGACTCCTTTTGAAAGGCTAGTTTACACTGTGGTTTACAAATTCGATACCTGTAGATCAAGGCATTGCGACCTCACAGTGGCGCCTGTTCACTCCAAGGTAACTATTTTTCGCATCAATTCAATAATTCAACTATCATTGAATTATGAACGAAGAGCAAACCATCAAAGCCTTGGCCGCCCTTGCCCATCAGGTCCGCCTGCGTGTCTTCCGCGCCCTGGTCGTCGCTGGAAACAACGGTTTGACGCCCTCCGTACTGGCCGAGCAACTGGAAGTAGCCTCCACTGCGCTGTCGTTCCATCTCAAGGAGTTGGTCAACGCAGGCTTGGTCACTCAGGAGCGCATCAGCCGCAATCTCATCTACCGCGCCCATTTCGAGCAGATGGATGGTGTCCTGGGCTACCTCACCGAGAACTGCTGTGC
>CALMCS010000559.1 GCA_937862875.1 uncultured Comamonadaceae bacterium | reverse complement strand
TTTTGAGATGACGATATAGGGCGCTATGCGTTGTTGCGATGCCTTGCCGTACCGGAGTACTGTCTGCGTCATCGACGCCTAGCCTAGCACCCTATCTCGTCATTCGATGGCCCAGTTCCTGGGCTCTGCTCACTGCGTTGTTGGTGTTTGGATTGCCAATGCCAACGGCCAGGTTCCGAATACCGAATTCTCGCAATTCGGCTCTCGTGTTTCTACTTCTGCGTTTCTGTTCGCTGCTGTTCGCTTCGCACGCCAATCAGTGCGGACGCTGCATCGTGTGCGCGGTGCACATGCGCGCGCATCTGTCGGTACGCGCTGGCGGCGTCGTAGGCGAGTAGGGCTTCTACGATTCCGCAGTGTTCTTCGTACGAGGCTGCCACGCGGGCGATTTGCATGAATTGGTTGCGGCGGTAGGCGGTGGCGCGTTTTTGCAGGTTTTGTGTGACCTCGATGAGTTCGGGGTTGTGCGAGCCTTGCAATATCAGCGCGTGCAGATCGCTGTTGAGTTCGTTGTATCGCGCCACGTCGCGGTCCTGCATGGCTGCGAAGCCTTCTGCGTGTACGTCGCGCAGTTGGGTGCGCTGCGCTTCGGTCATGCGCATGGCGGCGTAGCGGGCGCAGGCGGCTTCCAGATCACCTATGGATTCGAACAGGTGCGTGAAGCGTTCTTCGGTGATGAGGGCTACCGTCGCGCTGCGGTTGGGGCGGCATTCGACCAGACCCAGTGTGGCGAGCTGGCGCAGCGCTTCGCGAATGGGGGTGCGCGAAACGCCGAGCTTGTCTGCCAGCATGGCTTCTTCCAGACGCGTGCCGGGCGGGAAATGGCCCAGCACGATTTCGTCTGCAAGACGCTGGCACACGTCGTTGGACATGCGACCTCGAGGTGATGTCATGGTGGTGTGCTCAACGTCCTGTTTTCAATAGCCCATGGCGTGGCCGTCGCGGCGGTGGTCCGAGCCTGCCGCGTAGACCGCATCGGTGGTGCCGCTGACTTCCGGGTCGAGCAGCGCCACCAATTGTGCGCTACCGAATTCCAGATTGCCGGGTGGCATGATCTTCGGTTGGTGGCCCATGCGCTTCAAGCCTTCCACGATCTCCTGCGGCACGGTCGGCTCCAGAATCAGCTGGCCCGCGTCGTCGATGCGCCAGCGCGGTGCATCGGATGCGGCCTGCGGGTTCCAGCCTTCGACCACATAGCGCATCACCATCTGCAGGTGGCCCTGTGGCTGCATGTTGCCGCCCATCACGCCAAACGCCATGACCGGTTTTCCGGCGCGGGTGAGGAACGATGGAATGATGCTGTGCAGTGGGCGCTTGCCGCCCGCCACTTGATTGGCGTGGCCCGGCGTGGTGACGAATCCGATCGCGCGGTTGTGCAGCGCGATGCCGGTGCCCGGCACCACGACGCCGGAGCCGAAGCCCTTGTAGTTCGATTGAATGAACGACACCATGCGGCCTTCCGAATCGGCGGCGGCCAGATACACCGTGCCGCCTGAGGGGGGCTGGCCCGGGCCGTAGCTGCCGGCGCGCTCGGGATCGATCAGGCGTGCGCGCTCGCGCAGATAGCCGTCGCTGAGCAACTGCTCGCAGCCCACGCGCATGTGCTCGGCATCGCTCAGGTGCTCGTGCGCATCGGCGAACGCGAGGCGCATGGCTTCGATTTCGAGGTGCATGCGTTCTGCGGAACCCTGCGCCGTTTTTTCATAAGGCAGGTTCTCCATCACGCCGAGCGCGATCAAGGCCGCCATGCCGATGCCGTTGGGCGGGATCTCGTGCACTTCGTGACCGCGGAAATTCACGGACACGGGCTTGACCCATTCGGCGTGGTGTGCGGCCAGATCGGCTTCGCTCAACGCGGCACCGTGCTGGGCGGCGAAAGCGGCAATCTTCTGGGCCAGCGGACCGCGATAGAAGCTCTCGCCGCGGGTGCGTGCGATCTCTTCCAGCGTGTCGGCCTGGGCTGCGAACTTCCAGATTTCACCGGTGCGCGGAGCGCGGCCCTGGGGCATGAATTCGTTGAAGCCGGGCTGGGTGTGCAGCTCGGCGGCGGCCTGCTCCCATTGGCGAGCAATCACCGGGCTGACCGGAAAACCTTCGCGCGCATAGCGGATCGCATCGCGGAACAGGTCTTCGAACGGCAGCTTGCCGAAGCGCTCGGACAGCGCGCTCCACGCGGCCACGCCGCCCGGTGTGGTGACGCTGTCCCAGCCGCGCAGCGGCATGGCGTTCATGCCGGCAAAGCGATCGGGAGTCCAGCTGGCGGGCGAGCGGCCCGACGAGTTCAGGCCGTGCAGTTCGTTGTTGTCCCACACGAGGGCAAACGCGTCGCCGCCGATGCCGTTCATGGTGGGCTCGACAACGGTCAGCGCAATGGCGGCGGCCAGTGCGGCATCGATGGCGTTACCGCCGCGCGCAAAGGCCTGTGCGCCGGCCTGCGCGGCCAGCGGTTGGGAGGTGGCGACGACATTGCGCGCCAGCACGGGTTGGCGACCGGAGGGGAAAGGTAGATTCCAATTCATGGCTTTGCTAACTCAAACAGATTCAGAAAAAACAAAAGAAAAGAGAAGAAGAGAGGATGAGAAGAACGCCATTCGACGATCCACAGAATCACAAGCTGACGTTGGCCGTCTTGATGACCGCTCCCCACTTCGCCCGGTCGCTCGCCGTGAGTGCCGCAAGACGCTGTGAGTTGTCGAAGCTGATGACAAAGCCTTTCTGCAGCAGGTTCTCCGCCAATACAGGTTCCGCCATGGATTTCTGCAGCGCATCGGCCAGGCGTTTCTGGATATCGACCGGCGTGCCCTTGGGTGCATACACGCCGAACCAGTTGTCCGCGTTATAGCCCTTTACGCCGGCTTCTTCCACCGTCGGCAAATCGGGGTAGATGGGAACCCGCTTGCTGGTGGTGACGGCCAGCGCGCGCAATTGTCCGGTCTTGATGAAGGGCTGCGAGGCGGCCACGCTGTCGAACATGAACGAGACCGAGCCCGCAATCAGATCCGGCAACGCCTGCGAGCTGCCGCGATAGGGCACATGCACGGCCTTGACGCCCAGCGTCTGCAGCAGCAACTCGGCCTCCAGGTGCGAGAGCGTGCCGTTGCCCTGGGATGCGTAGTTGATCTTGCCGTCGTTGGCCTTCAGCCAGGCGATGAATTCGCCCATGTTCTTGGCCGGTACCGAGGGATGGACGTTGAGCACATGCGCGCCGTTGGCGAGCAGGGCGATGGGTTCGAAGTCGCGCGTGATGTCCGACGTGGCCTTGGGGTAGAGGTGACCCGCAATCGCCTGATTGGTGAGCGCGCAGAGGAACAGGTTGTAGCCGTCCGGCGGCGACTTCGCGCCGGCTTCCATGCCGATCATGCCGCCCGCGCCGGGCTTGTTTTCCACGACCACGGACTGCTTCAGGTAGGTGCCCATGGATTGCCCCACGGTGCGCGCGAGGATGTCGGTCGCGCCACCCGCCGGAAACGCGACAAACATGCGCAGCGGACGATCCGGAAATCCGGCCCCTTGGGCGCTGGCGGAAAAGCCCGCGCCGGCAAGAACGGAGCCCAATGCGACGCCGGCCGCGCCGCGCAGCAGTTGTCGGCGCGAATCGGATGGCAGCTCAGTGCTCGGGACGGAAGAAGCGGTTTCAACGTGCATACAAGTCTCCTGATTATTGGCGCTCTTTCGCAGAACGTGCATGCAATATTGGCAGTGAAATTTCTGGTTTGGTATGTATTTGCGAAACCCGCGCCAGTGAACGGTTTGCGCAAGTTTGTATTCGCCGTAGGCCACGTGGCTCAGGGATATCCCGATGGATGATTTCCCTTGATTCGAGGCTATTCCGGGGCGCTGATTAACCGACTCGCGGATCTGTTGCGCGCAGGGCCCATGCATTGCAGTTGTATACACGGTGAAAACGCATCTGGAGCACGTACCGGCATTTGAAAAGGAGCGTTTTGGCGATTTCCACATGGCTGTGTCACCGCCGCATGCTCCAATAGAGGATTGCCAACAGCCAGAACTGATTTGCCATGTGGATGGGTCTTGCCGCCAATCGTTTGCACCACCAGAACAAAGAGGGTGCCTTGTTTGAATTTCTGCGCAACACGGAAGCGGGGATTCGCGAACTGAACGTGGGGTTTCATGCGGTCGGCCGCACCTACGACGCGATTCTTGCGGCCGACATGCTGCAGAACTACGCGCCGCTCCTGCGCTACCCGCGCGGCAGCAAGGGCGGGCTGATGAAGCTGGTCGCCGAAGTCGTGGGCATGCCGGAAGCGGGCCGCACGCTCGACGGCGCGATCTACCTGATGGACCCGGTCGATCCGTCGTCGATCTTCCCGGAAGCCCTGGCCTTGAAGCGCCAGTGCCTGATCCATTCCAAGCCCTTTCTCTCGACCGTCGCCAGCGCGCGCGATTGGCTGGAGATGGAACGCATCCACGCCGGCCTGCCGCGCGACCCCAGTGCCGATCGTTTTCACGACTACGAAAAGCAGACCGTCGCGCTGATTGCCCACGATGCCCTCAAGCCCACCATGCTGGAGTTTGTGGATCGCAATTTCGAGCTGCTCTCGCGCTTTCAACGCCGCGTCGGTACGGGAACCACCGGCCTGCGCCTGAACGAGTTGGCGTGGAGCAAGGGCTGGCCGGCCGACAAGCCCTGGGTCGATCGCTTCAACAGCGGACCGCTGGGGGGCGACGCGCAGATCGCCGATCTGGTGCTCGAGCGCCGTTGCCAACGCGCGATCTTCTTCGAGGACCCGCATGTGGCGCGCCAGCACGAGGCCGATATTCAACTGCTGGAGCGCGCGGTCACCACCGTCACGCACGAGGCGGTTTGCACCACGGCACCGGGCATCGCGCAGCGCTGGTGCGACGCGGCTGCACTGCGGGCTCGCTGAGGTCTGCTAATAGTTGGAAACAATTCAGCACGCTTTGTGTCACGCAAACGTCATTCAGCCGGGCTACATTGGCAGGGCTGAAGCGAAGCAACGCAACACCGCAGATCCGGTGGCTGCCAAACGCCCAGCAGTGCTGATGCTCTTGCGCTTTGCGCATTGAGCCAAATGCCGGAGCGGCAGCACTGCACAAAGGGTGGTGAGGCGAGTCCCGATCCATGGTGATGCGGCGAGAGATTCGATACGTTGTGCTTGGTACGGGTATCTGAAACGTTTGCCGTGATGCGAAGCCAACCGAATACGCGGTTACAACATCCGCCGTATCCGGTGTCTTCAGCTGCCGTGGGAAGCCTTACGATATGACGATAGGCCCCGGGCGTGGCCGCAAGGTCCCGCCCAATGACAATCAGCACGCATGCGTCCGAGGCACCAGGCCTCCCGGCGCGATGGTCGGTGCGACAACGGCAATCCTTTCTCCTCCTTTATGAAATTTCGGCTCGCAGCTGTTCCTGCCATGTTCCGCGCCATGCGCTTTGGTCGCTTGGTGTTGGTCGCGCTGTGGGCCACCCCGGCGCTCGCGCTGCCCACATTCGACGAAGTGCGGCAGGACTTTCGCTCCTCCGAAACCCAGGTGCTTTCCCGCGAGGGTGAGGCGATTCAGCGCATTCGCACCGACGCAAGCGTGCGGCGCGGCCAGTGGATTTCGCTGACGGATGTCTCGCCGGCCTTGCGCTCGGCCCTGGTGCTGAGCGAGGACAAGCGCTTTTTTGAGCACAGTGGCGTGGATTGGCGCGCCGTGTCTTCCGCGGCCTGGGGCAATCTCTGGAATCAGCGCACGCGCGGTGCCAGCACCATCACCATGCAGCTCGCCGGATTGCTGGAAGGCGACTGGCGGCAGGGTCCGGGCGGACGCACCGTGGTGCAGAAAATCGGGCAAACGGTGGCCGCGCAGGTGCTCGATCGGCGCTGGCGCAAGGACCAGATTCTCGAGGCCTATCTCAACCTGGTGCCGTTTCGCGGCGAGCTGGTGGGGATCGACGCGTTGTCGCGCACGCTGTTCGACAAGGCCCCGCACGGTCTGGACGACCGCGAGGCCGCGGTTGCCGCCGCTCTGGTGCGCGCACCCAATGCCAAGCCAGCGCTCGTGGCGCAGCGCGCCTGTGGCGTGCTTCAGGAAATGCGCAAGCCGCAGGCCACGAGTTGCGATGCGCTCGATTTGTTCACGACCGGCGCGCTGCAGCGCCGTGCGTTCAATCCGAACGAGGGGATCGCGCCGCATTTTTCCCGGCAGTTGCTGGCCCAGGTGCGCGCACAGGACAAGGCCGCCGACAAGCCGCAGGAAAAAGTGCAGGAGAAGGCGCTGCAGATTCGCTCCACCATCAGCGCGCCGTTGCAGCGTCTGGCGGTCGAAACGCTCTCGCGCCACCTGCGCGAGTTGCGGGATCGCAATGTGGAAGACGGCGCGATCGTGGTGCTCGACAACGCCACGGGCGAGGTGCTGGCGTGGGTCGGTTCTTCGGGCGTGCTGAGTCAGGCGCAGGAGGTCGATGGCGTCTTGGCCTGGCGTCAACCCGGCTCCACGCTCAAGCCGTTTCTGTATGCCGAGGCAATCGCGGAAAAACGACTCACGGCGGCATCGCTGATCGAGGATTCTCCGGCCTACATTCCCACCGCCAACGGTCTCTATATTCCGCAGAATTACGACCGGCATTTCAAGGGCTGGGTCTCGGCGCGCACGGCACTGGCCGCGTCGCTCAACGTGCCCGCGGTGCGCACCCTGGTGATGGTGGGCACCGACAGTTTTCACGAACAGCTGCTCGCGTTGGGCTTGCCGCTGCGCGAGTCCGGCGGTTACTACGGCTACAGCCTCGCGCTGGGCAGTGCGGAGGTGCCGCTGCTGTACCTCACCAACGGCTATCGCACGCTGGCCAACGGCGGACGCTGGACGGATGTGGCGCTGCAGTCGGCATCCGCCAAGGCACCGAATGCCAAGACCGCCAAGCCCTCGCGCCAGGCGATCGACGCGGGCGCGGCATTCATCGTGGGCGACATGCTCTCCGACACCAATGCCCGCGTGCGCACGTTTGGCACGGACAGCGTGCTCAACACGCGCTTCTGGTCGGCGGTCAAGACGGGCACCAGCAAGGACATGCGCGACAACTGGGCGCTCGGCTGGTCACAGCGCTACACGGTCGGTGTGTGGGTGGGCAATGCCAGCGGCGCACCGATGCACGACGTGAGCGGCACCAGCGGCGCTGCACCGATCTGGGCCGAGCTGATGCGCTGGCTGCACCGCAATCAGGCCAGCAAGGCACCAGCGGCACCCGCGAACGTGGTCAAGACCGCCGTGCGCTTTGGCGCGCTCGACACCGCAGGCAATTGGCTCGAAAGCCCGCGCGATGAATGGTTTCTGCGCGGCACCGAGCAGGAGTTGTTCGCGATCGATTCCGTGGAATCGGCGAACGCGGCAAAGCAGGCCGCTCAAGCAGCACAGGCGGCGCAGCCACGCGGCAAGCGCGCAAAAAATGCCACGCAGGGTGCTGCGGTGCAGGCCACCGCATCGCTGCCGCCGCGCATCGTTTCCCCGGTGTCCGGCACCATTCTGGCGCTCGACCCCGACATTCCTCCCAACCGCCAACGCCTTCAATTCATAGCCAACGATGCGCCCGACAGCGCGCGCTGGCTCTTCAATGGCAAGGAGTTGGGACGCGGCGCGCACTGGGCGTGGTTGCCCTGGCCGGGCCGCTACAAGGTGGAGCTGGTCGACGCGGAGGGCAAGCTGCTCGACGAAACGGCGATCGAAGTGCGCGGCGCGGGCGTGCGTGCACCGGCGCGATGAGGGATGCGTGGACGCGCGCTTGGTGAGCGTCGCGTCAGCAAGAAACAGGCAGAGCTTGTAATATCGGCGGCGTCATTCAGATGCGATGAAGGGGCGCGCATTGCCTCTCATCCCTCCCAACCCGTCGTCACCTGGGCCGCGCCCGGCGTGGCCCCGCACCTCGACCCCTCATCGTTCCGTGTCGCAAACTCTGGCCCCGCTTCTGTTCGTGCTGATCTGGTCGTCCGGATTTCTGGTGGGGCGGGGCGTTGCGTCGCACGCCGATCCGTTCTGGTTTCTGGCGCTGCGGTTCGCCTGTGTCTGCACGGTATTCACCGTGGCTGCACTCTGGGCCCGCGCCGCCTGGCCACAGGGCCCACGGCGTATTGGCCTGCATCTGCTCGTGGGCGCGCTCATGAGTGGCTTTTATCTGG
>CALMCS010000558.1 GCA_937862875.1 uncultured Comamonadaceae bacterium | reverse complement strand
AAATGCGAGGCCAGACCATCGACACGCGCGTCATAGGCACGGGCAAAATCGCCGCTGCCCGGACGCTCGACCTTGATCACCCGTGCGCCCTGATCAGCCAGATGACGCGTGGCCAAAGGTGCTGCGATGGCGTGCTCGAGCGAGACCACCGTGATCCCTTCTAGCGCAAGTACCGGTTGGGTAGATGCCATAACGGAGTCCTCAGAAAGAACGCGGCAGCCCGAGCAAGTGCTCGGCGACGTAGGAATAGATCAGGTTGGTCGAGATCGGCGCGACCTGGTACAGCCGGGTCTCGCGGAACTTGCGCTCAATGTCGTATTCATTGGCGAAGCCGAAACCGCCGTGGGTTTGCAGGCAAACGTTGGCGGCTTCCCACGACGCTTTGGCGGCGAGGTACTTGGCCATGTTGGCCTGGGCGCCACAGGGTTGGTGCGCGTCGAATAGCTGGCAGGCCTTGAAACGCATCAGGTTGGCGGCCTCGATCTCGATGAAAGAGTCGGCAATCGGGAATTGCACGCCCTGGTTCTGCCCGATGGGACGGTCGAACACCACGCGTTCGTTGGCGTATTTGACGGCGCGCTCCATGAACCAGTAACCGTCACCGATGCATTCGGCAGCGATCAACGTACGCTCGGCGTTAAGCCCATCGAGGATATATTTGAAGCCCTTGCCCTCCTCGCCAATCAGGTTTTCCTCAGGGATCTCCAGGCTGTCGAAGAACAGCTCGTTGGTCTCGTGATTGACCATGTTGGGGATTGGCTGCACGGTCAGGCCCTTGCCGATGGCGTCTTTGAGGTCGACGATGAAAATCGACATGCCTTCAGACTTGCGCTTCACCTCGGTCAGCGGCGTGGTGCGTGCGAGCAGGATCATCAGGTCGGAGTGCTGCACCCGCGAAATCCACACTTTTTGCCCGTTGACCACGTAGCGGCCGTCTTTCTTCACGGCGTTGGTTTTGATCTTGGTGGTGTCTGTTCCCGTGGTTGGCTCGGTGACCGCCATCGACTGGATGCGCAACTCGCCGGCGGCAATCTTTGGCAGGTATTTTTCTTTCTGCGCGGTGCTGCCGTTACGCAGCAGCGTGCTCATGTTGTACATCTGGCCATGGACTGCGCCGGAGTTGCCGCCGGAACGATTGATCTCTTCCATGATCACCGACGCCTCGGTCAACCCCAGTCCCGAGCCGCCGTATTCTTCCGGGATCATCGCCGAGAGCCAGCCCGCGCTGATCAGTGCATCAACAAAGGCCTCAGGGTAGGCCCGCTGCTCGTCGATCTTGCGGTGGTATTCGTCTGGAAACTCACTGCACAAGGCACGGACGGCGTCGCGGATTTCCTGGTGTTCATCGGGGGCGTAGAGCATGGTCATGTCGGTTTCCTGTCTTGTTTGTGGTGATCGCGGCGCAGCAGTGCTCTTGGCGCTCCTGCACAGCGGCACCTTTTTGAAAACGCTTGGGTGTCAGTCGAACGTGACTTCAGCTTTCATCGTCGAGCGCCTGTTGCAGTCAGTCCAAAGATCGGCGGTGCCCAGGCCGGTGAGCTGTCCGCACACTGCAAAGTCCGCCGTATCGAACAGCGGGCCGATCGCGCGGAAAGCGAAGCGTCGTATACGCTTGTTCGGGTGCGCCGCGCGAAAGCCTTCGAGCAGCAATGTCGCGGCCAGCGGGCCCTGCACGACGAGGCCCGGATAGCCTTCTTCCAGCGTGGCGTAGGGCTTGTCGTAGTGAATGCGATGGCCGTTGAACGTCAGTGCCGAATAACGGAACAGCAAGACCGGGTCGGGATGAATCAGTCGGCGGAATTCGCCTAGGCGCTCCGTCGCTTCGCCGGCAAGGGGCGCTCCTGCAGGCGCTGGTTGGCGGTAGACAATGTCCTGTTCCTCCACCACGCACACACCACGCTCACCGGAAATCTTGTGTTCGACGGTGACAAACAGCAGCTCGCCATTGCGCCCGGATTTGCGTTCGCAGCGTAGGATGCGCGAAACCCTGGTGACGGCTTCCCCGACGCGCAGCGGCTGCTCGAAGTTCAAGCGTCCGCCCGCCCACATACGGTTGGGCAGGTTCACTGGCGGCAGGAATCCACCGCGTTGCGGATGGCCGTCGACGCCGATTTCGCTGTGTCGGGCATTTGGCGAGAAGTACACCCAGTGCCACAAGGGCGGCAATTCACAGCCTTCCTGCAGGGTGTCGGAATCGAGGTCGAGCGTCGCTGCCAGCGCTTGCGCAGTGCGTTGATCGATACGAT
>CALMCS010000557.1 GCA_937862875.1 uncultured Comamonadaceae bacterium | reverse complement strand
TTGATGGGCCTTGCCCTGGCACTCTTCGGCTTCACACGCATTCGAAAGCAGCGTGCACGCGGTTGATGCCTCGTTGACATGAAAAAAGCCGCGTCGGCCCATTGGCTGACGCGGCTTTTTTTGTGGAGGGTCCCGTGGCTACAGGACCTTGCTCAATGCGCTGTGGATCAGGCCGCTTTGTGCGCGGTGACCAGGAAACCGTTGACGGGCTCACCCGCTTCGTAGCGCAGGACCAGGTCTTCGATCTGCACATCTTCGAAGCCTGCATCGCGGCACAGTGCCATGACGTGGCTGCGCTTGTGGGCGTAGCGGCCATTGCTTTGCAGCACGAGGTCTGGGCCGTCTTCCGGCGCGATTTCGCACGAGAAGTACAGATCGCCAGCGGCCATCAGGATGCGGTGCGCGTTGGGCACGGTGGTCTTGAGGTCGCCGGTGTAGATGAACACGTCGAGTGCCGTGATCACTTCATAGACCGAGGCAGGTGTCTCGCGCAACGCGTCCAGCATGTTCACGGTGTGGAAGCGGTCGTACACGTTGTGGCGGCCGGCTTGTTCGACCATCTTGTGGGAGATGTCCACGCCGATCAGGAAACCGTCGAGACGGCCCATGCACACGCCCAGCAGGCCCGTGCCGCAACCCAGATCCAGAATGCTCAACGACTTGGTCGGGAAGCGCTTGATGATCTTTTCGGCGACGATCTTGGGCAACTGGTAACGCAGACCGCGCACGACGTGTTCGTCGTAGTTGTTGGCCAGGCTGTCGAAGATCATGCGGTTCAGTTCCGCAGGCTGATGCTCGGGCGTGATGCCGTGGGCAATCGCGCTGTAGTAGGCGAAGATCGTGTTGCCTGGGGACAGCTCGAGCAGCGTGGTGGTGTTGCTCGTGGCTGCGGAGGCCTTGCCGCCTTCGATGAGGGTGGTGACACGGCCCAGCAAGGCGACTTCGTCCTTGGGGTCTTGCGCGATCATGGCGTCCCACAGTTCCAGCGCTTCGGCGCGCTGGCCCGTGACTTGCAGGTCGTTCGCCAGCAGGCGGCGCAGTTGCAGGTCATTGGGCATGTAGGTGAGGCCGCGGCGGAGTTCGCGGATCGCGAGATCCATGTTGTCCGACTCGTGCGCGAAGTCCACCAGATGTCCGAGGACCAACGCATTGTTGGGCTCGCGCTGGGCAAGACGCTCGGCGTGCATGATGGCTTTGTCGTACATGCCGCGGCGTGCGTAGAGCAAGGCCAGCTGCAACTCGCCTGGGGTCCATTTCGGATCCAGGGCCACGCAGCGGCGCAGCGCATCGAATGCGGCGGGAATATTGCCGGACTTCTCGGCCATCAGACCGGCGAACATGAACACGCGAGCGTCGTTCGGCCAGATCTGTTGTGCCTTGTTCAGGGTCTGAGCTGCTTCACGCAATTCATTTTTTTCGATCTGCTCGCTAGCGGTTTCCAGAAGCTTGCGGATGGGGTCGTTAGCTGTGACGATAGCGCTCATAAGACTTCATACGGCCAGTTGTGACTGGCAAAAGGCCGGGGCTCCGGCGATGAAACCCTCAATTATCGTGGATTCGCCGATCGATTCCCGAATACCTGTTTTCTGACATCGCTTTCGTGTGGTTACGTACCCCGAAATCGCCCCCTGAACGCCTTCCAACCGCGGTGAAACGGCGTCATGCCGCTTCGGCATAGACCTTGCCGAAGCGGTTGGCAAGAAACGCCGAGAGCGCAATGGACTCCTGGCGGATGAAGCCTCGGGGTGCCAGTTTCCCTTCGCGGAACAGATCCACGGCGGTGCAGATCCCCGACGCGGTGGTGCTCTGGATCGCGCTCATGTATTGGCCATGGGCGTGGGTGGCAAAGATCTTGCGCATGAAAACCTCCTGCACCAGCTTGTCGTTGCGCAGCCCGCTCACGGTGACAAACACCAGCACCACATCGCGCATGGTGGTGGGGACGCCCTTGCGCAAAATGGACTTGATCAGTTCCTGATCGCGCTTGAGCCCGAGATCGTCGAGCAGAAACCTCATGCGCTCCAGATGACCGGGGTAGCGCACCGATTTGTAGTCGAGATTGCGCACCTGGCCCTTCAAGGTGTCGCACAGCGTGCCCAGCCCGCCCGAGGTGTTGAAGGCCTCGTACTCGACGCCATCGAGCGAGAAATGCTCGAGTCCTTCCAGCGCTTGCACCGATTGCAGCTCGCCCTCGTGCAGGGCCTCGCAGGGGTGGCAGTACTCGTTGATCAGGCCGTCGACGCTCCAGGTGAGGTTGTATTTCAGCTCATTGGTCGGAAACTCGGGCAGCGCGCCGACGCGCATCTTGACGTCGTGAATCACATCGAACGATTGCGCCAGCGCATGTGCCGCGATGCCGATGAAGCCGGGCGCGAGCCCGCATTGCGGCATGAAGGCGATGTTCGCGTTGTGGGGCTGTTCGGCGAGCTGAGAGATGGCCTTGGTGGCATTCACATCTTCGGTGAGATCGAAGTAGTGCGTGCCGGTGGCCGCCGCCGCACGGGCGACGGGAATCGCCATGTGAAACGGCAGCGCGTTGATGACGATGTCGGCCGGATCCAGCAGGCGCTGCAGCGCGCCGTCGTCGCCCGAATCGACCACGCTGCGCTGCACATCGAGGCCGTCCACGGACTTCAACGCCTGCGTGTCGCGGTCCGCGACCATGACCTCGTAGTCGCCACATTCCGAGAGCCAGCGGGCAATGGTTTGGCCGATATGGCCTGCGCCCAAAAGAACTAAGGGGGTTCGCATCTCATGCTCCTCGGAGTGAACGGGTTCCGTTCATTCTAGAAAGAGCGCGAGTCAAAATAAATGGCAGATTCGTCGTATTGAATGCTGAATTTGGACGGTTTGATGCGCTGATTCGTCTTTTTGTAGTCGGGGCTGACAAATCAGGGGCTGGTGAGCGGCGCGTCGCCCCGGTCGATCTTGCGCTCGAGCACCACGGAGGTGGTGGTCTTGATGACGCCATCCATGTCGCCGATCTCGTCCAGCAGGCGGTTGAGTTGCTCGGGCGTGGCCACGCGCAGCCAGGCGATGTAGTCGAACTCGCCACTCACCGCGCAGAGCATGTGCACCTCGGGCATTTTGGAAAAGCGCTTCACGACATCCTTGCCCGCCTTGGGTTGCAGCGTGATGCCGACGCAGGCCTGCAGGCTCGGATTGAGCACGTCCCGCCCGAGCTTGACGGTATAGCCCGCGATGATGCCGCTCGTCTCCAGTCGCTCGATGCGGGCGATCACCGTGGTGCGGGCGAGGCCGAGCTGGCGTGCCATGTCCGCCACGGAGCTGCGGGCATTCATCTGCAGCCGCGCAATGAGTTGCCGATCAATGTCGTCCAGCAAATCCATTCGAATCATGTCGGCCCTTGTTGGTGTTGTGTTGCTTTGCTTTGCTTGGCGTTGCTTGGGTTGAACTCGGTGCAGGCCCAAGAAGAAAGAAACGCCCCGGCGGAAGTTTCCGGCGGGGCGTTCGGGGGCTGGGTCGTGGCGTGGTTCAGCGCTGCGGCGTCATGCGAAAACGCCGGCCGTGTCCTTCATGCGATCCGACACTTCACCGAGGTGATAGAGCGTATCGCCCCAGGTCATTTCCAGTTGCGTCAGCGACTTGAAGTAGTGGCTTCCGATGTACTCGTCGGTCACGCCGATGCCGCCGTGCAGTTGCACGGATTGCTGGCCGACGAAGCGCATCGAGTTGCCGATCTGCACCTTGGCCTGCGACATCGCGCGGCGGCGTTCTGCGGGCGCTTCGTGCCACTTCAAACTGGCGAAGTAGCTCATGGAGCGCGAGAGCTCGAGCTGCATCTTGATGTCGGCCACGCGATGGCGCAGCGCCTGGAAGCTGGCGATGGTCACGCCAAACTGCTTGCGCTGGTTCATGTACTCAACCGTGACGGCCAGCGTCTTTTCCATCGCGCCCACGGCGTAGGCGCAGACGGCGGCGATGCCGGTGTCCATGGCGAGGTCGAGTGCCGCCAATCCATCGGTGGTCACGAGTTCGGCGGGTGCTGCGCTCAATGCCACTTCGGCGGCACGGCTGCCGTCCTGCGTGACATAGCCGCTGCTGCTGGCGCCTTGCGCATTGCGCTCGACGAGGAACAGGGCGATGCGGCCGTCAAGCTGCGCAGGCACGAGCCAGGCATCGGCCTGGTCACCGGCGGGAACGATGCTCTTGCGCGCGTCGACGGTGTAGCCCGAGCCGCTCTTGCTCGCCTTGGCCTCGCACCGATCGAGTCGGTAGCGCGAGTGGAGCTCTTGCTGCGCCACGACGACCAGCGCCTCGCCACTGGCAATGCGCGGCAGCCAATTTTGCTTGATCGCATCCGGAGCGAACTGGCTGAGCACGGCGCTCACCACCAAGGTCTGGGACAGGGGCTCGAGCACGATGCCGCGCCCCAGCTCTTCCATCACCACCATGGCCTCGACCGGGCCCATGCCCAGTCCGCCGTGGTCCTCCGGAATGGTGAGCGCGGTGAGGCCGAGCTCGGCGATTTCGGAATAGGCCGCGCGGTCAAAACCGCCCTGGTTGACGATGCCGGTGCGGCGCTCGAACGTGTAGGCCTTGTCCACCCAACGCGCGACCGCATCGCGCAGGGACTCTTGTTCGTCTGTGAAGTCGAAATCCATGTGTGTCTCCCCTTCAACCCAGTACCGTTTGAGCGACGATGTTGCGTTGCACCTCGTTGGAGCCGCCGTAAATCGTGGTCTTGCGCATGTTGAAATAACCCGCCGCAAGCGGTGCGTTGAGCACGTCGCCACCGGGGAAGTTGCCCTGCCAACCGGCATCCATCGCCTCTTGAATGAAGGGCAGGCTGAACGGGCCCACGGCCAGCATCATGAGCTCGGCATAGCGTTGCTGGATTTCGCTGCCGCGAATCTTCAACAGGCCCGCCACATCGAGCGATTTCTTTCCTGATTTTTCGGCGGAGAGCACGCGCAGCACCATCATTTCGAGCGCCACCACATCGACCTCGAGCAGCGCGATCTGGTCGCGAAAGCGGGCGTCATCCCAGACACCGTTCTGCTTGGCGATGCGCTTCAAGCGCTCCAACTCGCGCTTGGCGCGGTTGGCGTCGGCGATGTTGGTGCGCTCGTGGCCGAGCAGGTATTTGGCGTAGGTCCAGCCCTTGTTTTCCTCGCCGATGAGTTGGTCGGCGGGCACTTCGACATTGTCGAAAAACACCTCGTTGACCTCGCACTCGCCGTCCAGCAGCTTGATGGGGCGGACCGTCACGCCGGGGGATCGCATGTCGAGCAGCAGAAAGCTGATGCCGGCCTGCTGTTTGCCCTCGGTGCTGGTGCGCACGAGGTTGAACATCCAGTCGCCGTATTGGCCGAGGGTGGTCCAGGTCTTCTGGCCGTTGACGATGTATTTGTCGCCCACGCGTTCGGCGCGGGTCTTGACGCTGGCCAGATCCGAGCCCGAGCCTGGTTCGCTGTAGCCCTGGCTCCACCAGACTTCGCCGCTGGCGATGCCGGGAAGAAAGCGCTTTTGCTGCTCGGGCGAGCCAAACGCCATGATCACCGGCGCAACCATCACCGGGCCAAACGGCACGATGCGCGGCGCCCCCGCCATGGCGCATTCTTCTTCGAACAGGTGTTTTTGAATCGCGGTCCAGCCGGGGCCGCCGAATTCCTTGGGCCAGCCGTAACCGAGCCAGCCCTTGGAGCCGAGCGTCTTGGCCCAGCCCTGCATGTCGTCGCGCGTGAGGCGCTGACCGTTGTGTACTTTCTGCGCTAAGGCGGCGGGCAGATGGGCGTGCACCCACTCTCGCACTTCGTCGCGAAACGCCAATTCTTCAGGCGTGAAGGCCAGGTCCATTGTGTGTCTCCTTGAATCCGTCGGGATGCATTCGGGTTACTGCGCCTTTGTAGCACGCCCGCCTGACACCGGATATCGTGACCTGTCCTGATCGAGACATTGTGCAGGCGGTACCGAACGGGTTCAGGGAGCGCTTCTGGCTATGGCCTCACTCGCCAGCGGGCATGTCGACGCCGAGCTGTTCACACAACTGCGTGAGTGCCGTGCGCAGTTGCGCCACTTCGGTTTCGAGTTGCGTGACGCGTTCCTGCAATGCGCCGCTGGCGCTTTCCGAGGAGCCGGCGCCGGAGCCCGATCCCGAAGAGGAGGCCACCGACAGCGCAGCCACATCCACCGGGCCGCACAGCAGATGCACCCAGCGCGGCTCGCGCGAGCCCGGGGCGCGTGGCAGCAGCAGCACCAGCGGGCCGCCTTTTTCTGCGCTGCGCGACTGCAGTTCGTCCAAAAAGGCCTCGACGGAAGAGATGTCCGCAAAGCGATGCCAGCGCTCGGAATTGATGCGCAGCTCGCCCGCGGTCTGCGGGCCGCGCAGCATCAGCAGGCAGAGCAGGGCGGCGGACTGGTCGGGCACGCCGATGCCGCGCGGGAAGTTGTGCTCCCAGCGCGAGGTGCGCGCGCCGCCGATTTCGTTGACCAGCGAGCGGCGACGCAGTCCATCGAGCGCTTCCTGGATTTGCCCGTCGGACAGATTCATCACCGGATCGCGGCTGGTTTTCTGATTGCAGCCCGAGCCGAGCGAGTTCAGCGTGAGGGGATAACTGTCCGGAACGGTGCGCGATTTCTCCACCAGAGTGGCCAGCACACGGGCTTCTTCGGCGGTCAGCGGGGTGATTTGGGGGTCAAACGGCATGTGTTGAGTCTTTCTGATGTTTTCGTCAAAAATCCTGATCGTCCCGAAGTCCCTTGGCTTCAATGCGACAATCGCCGCCCATGAAAAACATCGTGATCCTCATCTCGGGCGGTGGCTCCAATATGGCAGCCATTGTGCGTGCATCCCAGCAGCAAAATTGGGCAGAGCGCTATGGTGCACGCGTAGCGGCCGTGGTGAGCAACAAAGCCAGCGCGGGCGGGCTGGTTTTTGCGCGTGACAATGACATTGCGACCGCGTCGCTGGATCACAAGCTGTTTGCGACCCGCGAAGAGTTTGACGGGCAACTCGCCCAGATCATCGACCAGTACGACCCGGCCCTGGTCGTGTTGGCGGGCTTCATGCGCATTCTGTCTGCCGGTTTCGTGCAGCATTTCGAGGGGCGCATGGTGAATATCCATCCGTCGCTGCTGCCCGCATTCCCCGGCTTGCACACGCACCAGCGCGCGATCGACGAAGGCTGCAAATTTGCCGGCTGCACCGTGCACCGCGTGACGGCCGAGCTCGATGTGGGCCCGATTCTGGAGCAGGCCGTGGTGCCGGTGTTGCCGGACGACACGGCCGATACGCTGGCGGCGCGCGTGCTCACGCAGGAGCACGTGATCTATCCGCGCGCCGTGGCCAACCTGATGCGCTGATGTGCTGACGCCTCGGCGCGGACTTTTCTACTTTTTTTGATCTTCTGGCGGCAGGCGCGCAAACCGGGCCTGCGTCACGCCGTCGATCACCACCGTTTCGCCAAACATGGCGGCGGGGCGCACCCAGAGGCCGTGTCCGCCGTAAAGCGCGCGGTACAGGGTCAGCGGTTCCAGCGTTTCGCTGTGGCGCACCGTATCGATCACCTCGTACAGATTGCCTTTGTAGTGGCGGTACAGGCCGGGTTCGATGACGTGCAGGGGCGGGAGATTTTCGTCTGACATAGGTGAATAAGGGTGGGGATGGGTGGAGATAGCTGGAATGGGGTGGCCGCAAAGCCTACCGGCGGGCGGCTCTGTTACAGGTACGGAGGTCGCTTCGGTAGCTGGGAACTTCCAAGGATATGCGCAAGATGGGACAATTGAGGGATGCACCCCAAAGCCCTTCTGGATGCTTGCGCTGAGTTGGTCAGGCAAGTTATCACCTTCGAGCACCCGGCCGACGCCGTGGTCTCCCGTTTCTTTCGTGACAACCGTTCATTGGGCCCGCGCGAGCGTGCCACTCTGGCGGAAACGACTTTCGCAGTCCTGCGCAAAAAGCTGTTGTTTGAACAACTGGCCCGCTCCGGCAGCGGCCCGCGCGAGCGTCGCCTGGCGATTCTCGGCTTCAACGGCGCACGCGACTATTTGGAGAGTGCGCTTTCGGATCGTGAAATCGAGTGGCTCGACGCGTGCGATACCGTCAAGCCCGAAGAACTCATGCCGCACCACCGCCACAACCTGCCTGATTGGCTGGTCGGCCCGCTGCAGGAGCAACTGAGCAACGACCAATTCTGGGCGCTGGCCGAGAGCATGTCCCAGCCCGCACCGCTCGACTTGCGCGTGAATGCGCTCAAGGACAAGCGCGAAGTGGTTCAGAAGGAACTGGCCAAGATCGGGATCCACGCCAAGGCGACTCCCTATTCGCCTTATGGTCTGCGGATTCAGGGCAAGCCTGCGCTGACCAAGCTCGACACCTTTGTGCGCGGCGCGATCGAAGTGCAGGACGAAGGCTCGCAACTGCTGGCTCTGCTGCTCGACGCGAAGCGCGGCGAAATGGTGGTCGATTTCTGCGCGGGCGCTGGCGGCAAGACGCTGGCGATCGGCGCGAGCATGCGCAGCACCGGTCGTCTCTACGCCTTTGACGTGTCGGCGCACCGCCTCGACGCGCTCAAGCCGCGTCTGGCACGCTCGGGCCTGTCGAACGTGCATCCGGCCGCCATTGCCCACGAACGCGATGACCGCGTGAAGCGCCTGGCCGGCAAGATCGACCGCGTGCTGGTCGATGCCCCATGCTCTGGCCTCGGCACCCTGCGCCGCAACCCCGACCTGAAGTGGCGCCAGTCGCCCGAATCGCTGGTCGAGCTCGCGCAAAAGCAGACCAACATTCTGACCAGCGCGGCGCGCATGGTGAAGTCGGGTGGCCGTTTGGTCTACGCGACCTGCAGCGTGTTGCCGCAGGAAAACGAAGCGATTGCAGAAGCCTTCTCGGCCGCGCATCCCGACTTCGAGATTCAAGATGCGGGCGAGCTGCTCACGCAACTCAAGGTGGCCGACGCGACCACGCTCTGCGCCGGCGGCGAAACCGGTTCACGCTACCTGCGCATGTGGCCGCACCAGCACCACACCGACGGCTTCTTCGCCGCGGTCTGGACGCGCAAGTAACAGAAAGAAATCCTGCACCGGGCGGTTTCCCTCTCGGTGCGGTTTCTGGTTTCTGAGCGTTGGGCGCAGATGTAAAGCTGCCCCCGGCGCGGGCTATCTACGGAACGCCGTACGGATATCTGCATCTATACGGAACAGCGAGTCTCTAACATCGCTGGATGCGACGTGGCCCGACGGGCGACGTCATGAAAAATCCTCATTTCCAGGGTTGAATCTATGTTGTTACCTGACTGGGCCGTTTTGACCTCAGCCATCGATTGGCTGGCCCACGGCGTGCTGGACCTGAGCTGGTGGCAGATCGTTCTCTACACGCTGGTGACGACGCATTTCACCATCGCCGCGGTGACGATTTTTCTGCACCGCTCGCAGGCCCATCGTTCCCTCGATCTGGGACCCATTCCATCGCACTTCTTCCGATTCTGGTTGTGGGTCGGCACGGGCATGCAGACCAAGGAGTGGGTGGCGATTCACCGCAAGCACCACGCCAAATGCGAAACCGAAGACGATCCTCACAGCCCGCAAACCCGCGGCCTGAGCACCGTGATGTGGCGCGGCGCAGAGCTGTATCGCTCGGAAGCCAGCAACGCGGAGACCATCCAGAAATTCGGTCACGGCACGCCCGACGACTGGATCGAGCGCAATGTCTACATGCGCTTCGGCTGGCAAGGCGTGGGCTTGATGCTGATCCTGAACGTGATCCTGTTCGGCGGCCTGGGCCTGACCGTCTGGGCCGTGCAGATGCTCTGGATTCCGTTCTGGGCCGCTGGTGTGGTCAACGGAGTGGGGCATTTCTGGGGCTACCGCAACTTTGAAGCGGTTGATGCGTCCACCAATCTGGTTCCCTGGGGCATCGTGATTGGCGGCGAAGAGCTGCACAACAATCACCACACCTATCCCACATCGGCCAAATTCTCAGTCAAACCGTATGAGTTCGATATCGGCTGGTTCTACATCTCGTTGATGCAGAAAATCGGCTGGGCCAAGGTGAAGAAGGTTGCGCCGAAGATGCAGCTGGGCCAAGTCAAACCCGTTGCCGATGAGAAGACGCTGGAAGCGGTCATCGCCAATCGCTACGAAGTCATGGCGCGTTACGCGCGTGGCGTGCGCAAGGCCTGCGGTGACGAGATTGAAATGCTCAAGGCGCGCAAGGCCGATGTGTCCGTCATGCAAACGGCCAAACGCTGGCTGCATCGCGACAACGATAAAGTCCCCGCGCGCCTGCACTCCAAATTGGCCGAGGCGCGCGCTGCCCACCCCGTGCTCGACAAGATGATCACCATGCGCGAAGAACTTCGCCAGCTGTGGCTCAACA
>CALMCS010000556.1 GCA_937862875.1 uncultured Comamonadaceae bacterium | reverse complement strand
CCAAATTGGCAAGCAGAAGGCGGTGTACAAGGTCTACATGACCTCCAGTGTGAATGCCTGGGCGATGGACAACGGCTGCATCCGCGTCTACAGCGGCCTCATGGACCTGATGAACGACGACGAGCTGCGCGGCGTTCTGGGCCACGAGATTGGCCATGTGGCGATGGGGCACAACAAGAAGCGCATGCAAACGGCCTACGCGACCACGGCGTTGCGCACAGTGGCGGCCAACAGCTCCAACGCTGCGGTGGCTTCACTGTCCCGGTCCGAGCTGGGTGATGTCGGACACAAGTTCATCAATGCGCAGTTCTCGCAGTCACAGGAGTCGGATGCCGACGATTATTCCTTCGACTTGCTCACCGAAAAGAAAATGGAGCGCAAGGGATTGGTGACGGGATTTGAAAAGCTGGGGAAATTGAGCAGCAAGGAGCATTCAATGCTGGACTCGCACCCTGCGTCCAAGGACCGAGCGAAACGCATGCAGGATCGATTGAACAAAAAGTAAATCGATTGACTGCCATATGAAAATGAAAAAGGGGCCTTGATCAGCCCCTTTCTATCGATTAATCGAGTATCTATTTTCGAAATCAATCACGCAATTCGACACGCGTTTGATACACGGTCTGATTGGCGATCACATCCAGCAGACGATCGATGTTGGGATGGTTTCCGGGATGCAGGCGCGCATCGTCGGTGTGTTCCGCAAACAGCTCGAGACCTTCGCGTGCCGCGGCTTCGTTGATGCTGCCGTGTTTGGCGGCAAGGGCCGCGTACAGCGTGAGCGAGCCGACTTTGCCGGGCTGATTGGGAATCGTCGCCACGACGTTGCCGGAGTCATCCAGCAAATGCAGTGCGGCAATGTGTTCCACGGAAGGGAGTTGGCGAAGATTGTCTGCGAAGGCCATGGTGATGTGATTCCAGCTGTCCAAAAGCGATCTATTTTAGGGCGGTGATAGCCCCTTGATCGCCTCGTTGGAGGTCGGGGCGAAGCGAATGAATGGCTCAGCGGATGAGTTCGGTCGAGGGAGTCACGGAGGGAATGAGTTCTTCCGGGGCTGGATCGCCGCTTCCCAGGTGATGTGCGCCAGCGCCCATCCCCATGCCCATTCCCATGGCACCCATGCCGCCGCCGCCTCCCGCACCACCACCTCCGCCATTGCGACCGCCGCCGCCCCCGGCACCGGCTGCGTTTCCAGCCCCCGCATTGCCACCCGCCCGGCGACCCGCCCCGGCAGATCCTGCGGGTCTCAGCGGACCCTGATCGGGAATGCGGATGTGGTCGGGAATGGCTTCCAGATTCAACGCGCCGCGAATGAAGCCGCGCAATGAAACGACCAGCTCCTTGGTGTGAATGCTGCGGCCCGCCGTCATGTCCTCGGCGGCCTGAGCGGCCAGGCGCACCTGTTCTTCGGTGCCCAGCAAAATGATGTCGGAGAGCGCGCCTTCCACCGCATCACGCACGCGGCGCTGGCGCTCGGAGCTCGAAAGAGATGCTTCTGAGGGCTCGCTGTCCTCGGAGTCATCCGAATCCGCCGCATCGGGAACGTCGGGCAGCCGCGATTTCAGATCGCGCAAATGGGTGGGATGCACCTGAAGCTGGCCGGTGAACGAGCTTCCCAGCGTTTTATAGGCGGCAATCAGGGTCTTGAGCCGTTCGTTGATCTGCCGATTCTCGCGTTCGCGGCGTTTTTGAATGGTCTGCATGAACAGCAGCCGCACACCCATCATCAGACAGGTGACGAGCAGCAATCCGGCCACGGTGGACAGCACGGAAGACCAGGAGCTGAAATCGATCATGGAACGCATAGGCAGGCAGATGGGGCTGGAACTGGGATTGAAATGGACAGGGCGATGACAGGAATTGTGCGGCAACCGAACGTGCGCCGCCGTAAGACCGGGACGCTAATTGGGGGATGCACGGGATGGGAAAAGCCCCGGGGTTTGGTAGATTCCTTTTTTCACCGTTTGGTGAGTTTCCCTCCACCATTGATCTGTAATATGACTTGGTCAAGTTGGGTTGGATGCTTCGCTTCGTTTCAAATTTCCCTGAAAGATTTGGACTATGAGTTCCCCTCGAATCGGTTTGGTCGGCGTAGGCCTGATGGGCCACGGCATCGCACTGAACATAGCGCGCAAGGGCTTTGCGCTGACGGTGCTGGAGCACCCCGGCAATCAACCGCTGGATGCCTTGCTGGCCCTCGGTGTCACCACAGTGAATACGGTGGCTGACCTGGCCGCTCAGTCGGACATGCTGATCCTGTGCGTCACCGGCTCACCTCAGGTGGAGGCCGTGCTGCTGGGGAGTGATGGGAGCTCCGGCGCGCTTGCTGCCCTGAAGCCCGGTACGGTGGTCATTGACTGCTCCACGGCGCTCCCCAATTCGACAGAGAAGATTGCCCAGGCCGTGGTGGCGGCTGGTGGGGAGTTTCTGGACGCGCCCATGACGCGCACACCCAAGGAGGCGGCTGAGGGGCGATTGAATCTTCTGGTGGGTGGAGAGGCCGCTGTACTGGAGAAATGCCTGCCGGTGCTGCGCTGCTTCGCCGAGAACATCACGCACACCGGCGCAACCGGCACGGGCCATCGCATGAAGCTGCTGCACAACTATGTGTCGCTGGGTGCGGTGGCGCTGATTGCTGAAGCGGCTGCCTGCGCCCAGCTGGGCAATGTCGCTCCCCAGGTGTTTGTCGACGTGCTGGCCAAGGGCGGCGGTGGCGGCGTGGCGCTCGAGCGTCTGCGTCCGTTTCTGATTGACCAGGACCCGAGCGGTCTGCGCTTCTTCATGGGCAATGCGCTCAAGGACATGGGCTACTACGTCGCGATGGCGGGGGAGACCGGTGCCGTGGAGGGCATTGCCGACGCGGTGCGCGACACCTTTGCCCGTGCCGTCGCCGAGGAGGGGGCCGAGTCGCTGGTTCCCGAATTGGTTCGCGTGCTGCAGCGGGGAGCGCCGAAGTAGCCCGGCTCGAACGCGCGTCCTTTCACTTTTTCATTTGCACAGACTGAGAACCTCAATCCAACGGAGACCAATTGCATGCATCAACATTTCATTCATAACCAATGGGTAGGCAAGGGCGACACCATCGACGTGACGGACCCCTCGACGGGTGAGGTGTACGACTCGATCCTGCGCGGCACGGCCGAGGACATCGATGCGGCAGTGCGTTCGGCGCGCCAGGCCTACGAAGGCGAATTCGGCCAACTCACCGCCGCCGAGCGCGGTCGTTTGCTGATGAAGCTCTCCGCCAAACTGCAGGAGCACGCGGAGGAGCTCGCACAGATCGAGGCGCGAGACTGCGGCAAGCCCCTCAAGCAGGCGCGTGCCGACGCGGTCGCGATTGCGCGCTACTTTGAGTTTTACGGCGGTGCCGCGGACAAGCTGATGGGCACCACCATTCCGTATCAGAACGGCTACACGGTGCTGTGCATTCGCGAGCCCTATGGCGTGGCGGCGGCGATTGTTCCGTGGAACTACCCCATGCAGATCTTTGGGCGCAGCGTGGGCGGTGCGCTGGCTGCCGGCAATACGGTCGTGGTCAAGCCTGCGGAAGATGCCTGCCTGTCGTTGCTGCGCATTGCAGAACTCGCACGGGAGGTGGGCTTCCCGGCGGGTGCGCTGAATATCGTGACCGGTTATGGACACGAGGCCGGCGCAGAGCTGGTGGCACATCCGGGCATCGACCATGTGTCCTTCACCGGTTCACCCAACGTGGGCAAGCTGGTGGTGCAGGCCGCGATCGAGAACCACACGCCTGTGACGACCGAGCTCGGTGGCAAGTCGCCGCAGATCGTGTTTGAAGACGCCGATCTCGATGCGATGCTGCCGGTGGTCGTCAACGCCATCGTGCAGAACGCGGGACAGACCTGTTCGGCCGGCAGCCGTTTGCTGGTTCAGCGCAGCATCTACGAAACCGTGATCGCCAAGCTGGCCGAGCGCTTCAACGCGCTGCGAGTGGGTTCGTCACAGATGGATCTCGACTGCGGTCCGCTGATTCGCAAGAGTCAGCAAGTGCGGGTGAAGGCGTTTCTCGACGAGGTCGTGGCCGACGGCCTGACGATTGCCGCACAGGGCCAACTCGCCGAGGGCATTCCTGCCGATGGGTTCTATCAGGTGCCGACGCTGGTGCGCGACGTGCCCATCACGCATCGATTGGCTCAAGAAGAAGTGTTCGGCCCGGTGATCGCCGCCGCAGTGTTCGATACCGAAGAAGAGGCCATCGCACTGGCCAATGGCACGGCGTTCGGTTTGGTAGCCAGTGTGTGGACGCGTGACGGCGGTCGCCAGATGCGTGTGGCGCGCAAGGTCCGGGCCGGGCAGGTGTTCATCAACAACTACGGCGCGGGCGGCGGCATCGAGCTGCCGTTTGGCGGCTACAAAGCCAGTGGGCATGGACGGGAAAAGGGCTTCGAGGCGCTGTACGGCTTCACGCAGATCAAGACGATTTCGATGAAGCACGACTGAGCGGAGGGATGCTGGGCGTTATTTGCCCAGCAGCTGCAGCACGCGCTTCCAATCGGTTTCCGTCACCTCGGTGATGGAGAGCCGATTGCCGCGCTGCAATACCTTCATCTCGGCCAGCTCGGGATGTTCACGCAACTCCGGCAGTCCCAGCAAACGTGTCTTGCGCACCGCCTGTACGTCGAGCAACAGCCAGCGCGGATTGTCCTGATTGGATTTGGCGTCGAAGTAGGGCGACTCGGGATCGAACTGGGTCGGATCGGTGCGCGCGCCGGAAGCGATCTTGGCGATGCCCGCGATTCCCGGCTGCGGGCAGCTCGAGTGATAGAACAGCACGCCGTCGCCCATGTTCATCTCGTCCCGCATGAAGTTGCGCGCCTGGTAGTTGCGCACCCCCGTCCAGCCCACGGTCGAGTGGTCGGCGGCCAGGGCATCATCGATGGAGCATTCTTCGGGCTCGGACTTCATCAACCAGTAGCGCATGGGATTCTTTGTAGGTGAGGACGATGTGGGCGTGAGATGAGAATTGTGGCCAGAATTCAGGCATTCCGGTGAAAGTGCCGCAAAACCCTGCCGCCAGCAAGCCGAATGGGTCCAATGGGTCGAATGGCCGGTGTGGGTCTATGCCTGTGCCTATGTCTATCGCTAGGCCTTGCCGCGCCGACCGGTTCCGCCCCAGCGCTTGGCATCGGTTTCCACGATGCCCAGCGGATTGTGGGTGGGTTCGGCCAGCGGCTCCAGCAATCCGGCCAGTTCATCCGCGCTGAACTTGATGGCTCCCGCCGCGTCACTGCCGAGCACGCCTTGAGCGAGAACCAGTTTGCGCTCCTGCAACTCCAGCATGCGTTCCTCGATACTGCCTTGCACGACGATGCGGTAGACAAACACGGGCTGCGTCTGTCCGATGCGGTGGGCGCGCGCCGTGGCCTGCTCCTGCACGGCGGGGTTCCACCACGGGTCCAGATGGATCACGGTATCGGCGGCGGTGAGGTTCAGCCCTGTGCCGCCCGCCTTGAGGCTGGCCAGCAAGATCGGCGGAGCGTCGTCGTCGGCTTTTTGAAACTGGGCGACGATATCGGCGCGCCCCGAGGGCGGCGTCGCACCGGTCAACATCAGATAGGGCGTACCGAAGGAGTCGAGCATCTGCGCGACCAAGCGGAGCATTGACGTGAACTGTGAAAACACCAGAATGCGCCGGCCGTCCTCGACCAGCTCCGGCAGCATCTGCGACAGATGCTCGAGCTTGGCGCGTTCGGTGTCGGGATGCACGCTCGTGCCCTTGACGAGGCGCGGATCACAACACACCTGACGCAGCTTGAGCAGCGCATCCAGAATGGCGATCTGTGCGGCGTTGCCGATGTCCTGCTTCTTGAGCACGCGCCGCACATCCTTGTCACAGGCGGTGCGCACGGCCTCGTACAGGGTGCGCTGGCGGCCTTGCAGCTCCACCCGGATCAGCATGTCGCTGCGCGGCGGAAGCTCCTTGGCGACATCGCTCTTGCGGCGACGCAGAATGAACGGCGCCACGCGCTTGGCGAGCAGCTCGGCGCGCACGGTTTCGCCGTTTTCCTCGATCGGCTTGCGCCAGCGGCGACCAAAGGTGTGCGGATCGCCGAGAAAGCCCGGCATCAGAAAGTCAAACTGCGCCCAGAGCTCACCCAGATGGTTCTCCATGGGCGTTCCGGTCAGGCACAGCAGATGCGGCGCGTGAATCCGGCGAAGCGCCCGCGCGGTACGGCTGCCGGCGTTCTTGACCATCTGCGCCTCATCGAGAATCAGCAGATGCCACGGTTTGATCGAGAGCGCATCAACATCGCGCCACACCAGCGGATAGGTGGTCAGGACGATGTCGTACTGGTGTACGTCGAGCAGCAGCTCGCTCCGATCCGGGCCATGCAGCGCCAGTACCCGCAGCTCGGGCGTGACACGGGCGGCCTCGGCCTGCCAATTGAAGACCAGCGAGGTCGGCATCACGATCAAGGCGGGATGGGTGAGACGGCCGGACTGCTTTTCGAGCAGCACATGGGCCAGCGCCTGCGCGGTTTTCCCAAGCCCCATCTCGTCGGCAAGAATGCCGCCCAGGTGCTGCTCGCGCAGGTATTGCATCCAGGCCAGCCCATCGAGTTGGTAGTTGCGCAGGGTGATGCCCAAACCTTCCGGGGCGGAGAGGGCACGCGGCGCACCTTCCTTCTTCAGCTTGAAGGCCAGCTGCTCGAGACCCGCGTCGCCCTGCAATTGCCATTCGTTGTGGGGCGTCACGCGCCCGGTCTGCAGCAACGCGGTGCGCAGCGCCTCGATACGCCGCAGATCCCAATTCGGCAACACCAGCGGCTCGCCGTCCTTGCGCTGCTTGCGCGTGGGGTCGGTGATCAGGTCGACCATGGTGCGCAGGATCGCCTTCAGCGGCCCGGCGGGGGCGTCGATGCGCCGACCTCCCGGCGCGCGCAATTGGATGATCTTCGTGTCGTGGGTATCGTTGATGTGATCGACCGAAAGCCAACGCGAGTCACGAGCGATCAAATCGGCCAGCATCGGGACCAGGTCGAGCTTCACTCCGTCGATTTCAATGCCGAGGCTGAGCAGCCAGGCACCCTCGCGGCGGGCCAGCTCGAGCGCCTTGACCTCGGCCTCGCGCGGGGAGAAGTCACCGGCGACCTCCATGCTCTCGATCTCGCCCGTATTCGACGAGAGTTTGAAAACCCAGCGCTGCACGGCGACGCTTTCATGCGCAAAGCCGGGCTTGATGCGGATAGACCACCCCTCATCCCGCAAGCGAGGGGCGACATCGGCCCAGAAGTCCGAGAACATGCCCTCCTGCTGCAGAGTCCACAGCGGACCCAGATCGCGGGCGGCGTCGGGATGCCGCCATTGCAGCTTGTTGGCCTCCAGCGGTACGAAGCCCAGGGACCAGACGCGGTCCATGGCATCGGATTCGGCGGACCGGTTGCGGTGGACCGTTTGCCGGCCGTCCTCACTCACATGGCGCTGCGGCCCGCGTGGCTGCAGGATGGAGTTGGGGGCTGGAGTCTCCCACACCGTGTTGTCGACGGCGCGATAGACCCACTCGATTTGCGCGAACGTCACCGAATCGCCGCGCGGGCCGAGCTTGCCTTGCGGTTTCATGCCCAGCAGGCCGTCGCCACGGCCCAGCGTCATGAGCGTGATGCGCGGTTGAAACGGACTGGGGTCGGGGCTGGTGGAATCGTGCGCGGGAGTGGTCACAGGGCAGGGACAACGAAAGGTGTGTCTACACACCCTTCGTCGGGAAATCAAATTCCGCCCATGTTAGCGCGCTGGAGGCAGCGTGAGTTGCGCTTCGCGGGCAACGGTCACGCAGTCGCGCAAATGCTGCTCGCCCAAATAGCGCAGCGTGGCATAGCCGAGAGCTGCCGACGCCGCCTGGCCGGCAAAGGGAACGAACTTGGCGGCCTGCGTGGCGGACAGGCGCATGCCAATGACTTTGGCAAGCCGCAGGACCAGTTCGCGCGTGACCAATTTACCGATCAGTACCGAGCCCACGACGGTCACGGCCTTTTGAACGGTTTCACGCTTTTCAGGAGAAAGAGTGTCGAGTTGCTGCGGCGTGAGCCCGAACTCGGCATTGATTTTGGGAACGATACGAGAGAACAAGGCTGCTTGGGCCGCCCAGTCAAAGCCGGGGATGGGAACGACGCCGGCGACCGCAGCCACCAGCGCACGATTCTTCAGCAGCTTGCGGCTGCGCTGAATGGCAGCCAGCAATTGCGCATCGCCCCCGGCCAGTTCCTCTGCGGGATCTGGCTTCGGGGTTCGTCGGAAGACTTCAGGTACTTTCACGTCCACGCGAAAACGATGCGCTCAGTCCGCTCAGGACTTGCGGCGCACAAAGCCGTAGATCACCAGCAGCACGATCGAGCCGATGATGGAGGCGATCCAGCCGGCGGCTTCACCCTGTTGATACCACTTCATCGCCACGCCAATATAGGTCGCCAGGAAGGAACCTGCCACACCCAGCAAGGCAGTCATGATCCAGCCGAGCTTGTCATCGCCGGGTTTGAGCGCGCGAGCGAGAAATCCAACGATCAAACCGACCAGCAATGTGCCTAGAACATTCATCATGATGCAATTAACTCCCTATTGATATAGCAAATAAAGTGATCACGCTACCAAGAGAGGCTGCGCGATTTAGGCAGCACTTTAACTGAGCCAAATCACTTTTGCATGTAAGTCAATGGAGCCAGTTCGAAATTGGCGAGGAACCATGAAAAAAGCCCGCTGGGAAAAGCGGGCTCTTTGCGGGGTCTGCGGACGGGGTGCAACGCGTTATTTGCGCTGCACAAAGGCAGAAATTTCGTCCTGTGCTTCTTCGTCGGTGACTCGGCGCGCTCCATTGAAGCGGCTGCGCCAGTACGAGATGCTCATGTCTTCCACGCGGACCGACGCACCACTGCGCGGAGCATGAATGAATTTGCCGTCACCCAGATAGATGCCGACATGGCTGAACGCACGGCGCATGGTGTTGAAGAACACCAGGTCACCAGGGCGCAAATCCTGTTTGTCGATGACTTCGGTTGCAGCCGCTTGCTCCTTGGCGACGCGGGGCAGGGCCAAACCTTTGGCCTGCTCGAAAATGGCGCGTACGAAGCCGCTGCAATCGAAACCGGTTTCCGCACTGTTTCCACCACGGCGGTAGGGCACTCCGATGAAGCCCATGGCAGTAGAGACGAGTTCGGTAGTTCTGTCCGCCATACCATGGCGCACATCCTGAAGCTGAGATATCAGACCACGTTCGGCCAACACCCGCTCCATGTCATCAGGCGTGGAGTTTGTCGGTGCGGCGAAAGATGCATTCGCGCACGCAAGTAACAGTAAGCAAAACCATCGGGACATGGGGCGCGAGAGTATCACGACTCCGGCTTATGGCAACCTATTAAAGTGTTACGTACCCCCGGTTAATCCCTGAATCTGCCATCTGTTTGACATATCGTTACCCGGCAGTGTGTAGGAGGAAATGCCGGTGTTTATGGTGCTCTCCGTCTATAAAAAAGGTAAATCTCATTGCCGCATCCTCGATATTCTTGGCAATCTGTGCGGGAAATAAGATTTATGTTTCAAAAGGTACAAAACCCCTCACATTTGCTATATGTCAAATCAGGTTGTCGGGATATTGCAGCTTGGGTTCATTGCTTTCAAAGAGATAGCAACGCTGCGGCAGTCCGTTCGTGTGCAGCGCACCAAAACGCTCGATGTGCGGCGAGGCTGGGAGGAGGCGGGAGCCGGGCAGTGAGCACAGCAAGAGCGGGCCAATCCGGCGGACAAAGCACTTCCCAAGGCGCACCGCGCCTTCGGGGCGGGTGATCCTGCGACAATCGGTGCTTTGAATCGCCTCCGAATTGCAAGAAAGAACAAACTCCATGCTGCTTCAAGACTCCGAATCCCAATTGGTGCTGGTGGATTACCAGGATCGCCTGATGCCGGCAATTTTTGAGGGCCCACTGGTCATCGAGAACGCTCGCCGACTCGCCAAGATTGCCAACATGCTGCAAGTACCCGTCTGGGGCACCGAGCAGAACCCGTCCCGCCTCGGCGGCAACGACGCCGAGCTGCGCGCGCTGTGCGGCCAAACCTTGTCCAAGATGCATTTCAGCGCGATGGAAGAGGGCCTTGGCGAGTGGCTGCGTCCACCGGCCAAGCCACAGGGCGGCAACGCCCGCAGCCTGCCCAAGCATCTGCAAAAGCCCCAACAGCAGGAAGCCGAGCGCAGCTCCATCGTGATCGCCGGTTGCGAGGCCCATGTGTGCCTGCTGCAAACCGCACTCGATCTGCTCGAAGACGAGTTCGAGGTGTGGGTGGTGACCGATGCCTGCAGCGCGCGCACCGAACGCAATCGCGACGCCGCCTTTGACC
>CALMCS010000555.1 GCA_937862875.1 uncultured Comamonadaceae bacterium | reverse complement strand
GGTTCAGAACACGGGGGATGCGGAGACGGACCGAACTGCGCCTGATGATGTGTGGGTTTGACGAAAACGCGCCTTGCGATGGCAAGCGCTTGTTGCTGAGACGTGAGGTTGTTGTGCGGGCTGAAGCGGCGAAAGGCGACATCAGATGCGTAAATACTGCAAAAAACATCGCTCAATTTGATATTCGACTACGTTTCAGCCTTGAACACGGATCGCCAAAAATCGCCAAAAGACACGCGGGGCTGGTGCGTCAATCACGCACTCGCACGCAGTCTATTGGCTGCGTCCTGCAAGCCGCCCAGAATGCTGTCCGCCACATACTGCGGGAACCCGGTCGGCAGCTGAGCCCGAACGGCCGCGATGACCTGCGGCGTTCTGTCCACCAGATCATCCAGCACGGCGAAGGTGCCTTGGCCATCTGGGGTGGAGATGCCGTGGCGCTCGCCCACTGCGAGCCAGTGGCGGCGCAGGATCTCCTTCATCTTTCTGTGCGGGTTCGTTGCGCGCACGGCCATGGCCATCCTGGCCTTGTGGGGCGACAATTTGCCGGGCCCGGCACCCAGCCACGGGTAGACGGACAGCACGTCGTAGAGGGGCGTCAGCTGAAAGCGGCCGCCTGGTTTCAGAAAGATGCTGAAATTCTTCGCGTGGCCGTCTGTTGCGCAAAGCATCCAGAACAACACTTGCGCCTGAAAGAAGACGCGCCGATCTTCATCGCGATTCATCGACATGTTGAGCAACTCGATGATGCGGTCAATGCCCGGACCGCCATCCGCTTCGTATTTCAGGAGCGGCGACAAACCGGTGGCCTGACACATGTCTTCCTGAGGAAGTCGAATGATCGTCGCGCCGTTGGGGCCGTTCCACCACTGTCGGTCAAAGCGCTCGACGGCCAGCACTTTCATGTCCTCGAATTGCCACGGTTCGCAATGGGCCACGGGCAGGCCGAACTCTCGCAGAATGAGAGAGCAAAGCCATTCGTTCTCAATGGAGTCCCTCATGTCGAGCTGCAGCCCGGCGACCAGACCTAGCGGCAGCTTGAAGATGTGCGTCGTTGGCGTGTGTTGATGGGGAAGGCACCAGCGATCCTGGTATCGAACGAGTGCGGTCTTCTCTTGTGCGCCAGCGATGGAGATCCGAAACTCTTCGTCACCATCATCATCACGGCCCCCTGTA
>CALMCS010000554.1 GCA_937862875.1 uncultured Comamonadaceae bacterium | reverse complement strand
TGCAGGGCAAGGAACTCTCGTACAACAACATCGCCGACGCGGATGCCGCGTGGGAATGCGTGAAGAGCTTCACCGAATCCGCCTGCGTGATCGTCAAGCACGCCAACCCGTGTGGCGTGGCCGTGGGCAAGGATGCGCACGAAGCCTACGCCAAGGCGTTCCAGACCGATCCGACCAGCGCGTTCGGCGGCATCATCGCCTTCAACCGTCCGGTGGACAAGGCCGCTGCAGAAGCGGTGTCCAAGCAGTTCGTCGAAGTGCTGATGGCACCTGAATTCAGCGCCGAAGCACTGGAAATCTTCAAGAGCAAGGTCAACGTGCGTCTGATGAAGATCGCACTGCCCAAGGGTGGCAAGAGTGACTGGGACAATGGCCGCAACGCCATGGAATCCAAGCGCGTGGGCTCGGGCATCCTGCTGCAGACCTCCGACAACCACGAGCTGGCACTGGCCGATCTGAAGATCGTGACCGTCAAGCAGCCAACCCCCGAAGAACTCAACGACCTGCTGTTTGCATGGAAGGTCGCGAAGTTCGTGAAGTCCAACGCGATTGTGTTCTGCAAGAACGGCATGACCATGGGCGTGGGCGCAGGCCAGATGTCGCGCCTCGACTCGGCACGCATCGCCTCGATCAAGGCCGAAGCCGCCAAGCTGACGCTGGAGAACACAGTCGTGGCGAGCGACGCCTTCTTCCCGTTCCGTGATGGACTCGATGTGGTCGTGGATGCCGGCGCAACCTGCGTGGCACAGCCCGGCGGCTCGATGCGCGATCAGGAAGTGATCGACGCGGCGAACGAACGCGGCGTGGCCATGGTGTTCACCGGCGTGCGCCACTTCCGTCATTGATTCGTGGCGGATCGGAAGTACGACGACGAGGACGACGAGTCAGCGCCCAACCGCCCCAAGTGGATTGGTTGGGCCATCGTCATCTTCATGCTGATGATCGCTTTCGGCGTGGCGAATGTGGGCTGGCTCATCATGCGCCCCCGTCCCGCCGCCGAAGCGATGCAGGCCGTGATCGATGCGCGGCCGGAACTGGCCGTGGGCAAATCGCTGGTCGAGAGCTCGGACTGCATGCGCTGCCACGGCATCGAACGCAACTTCGTCGGACCTTCGTTTGCCGCGATTGCGGACCGCTACAAGAGTCAACCGGACGCGGTCGATCTCCTGGCCGGCAAGATCCGCAATGGCAGCGTCGGTGTCTGGGGCAACGTGATCATGCCGCGCCATCCCCAGATCTCCGAAGAGCAATCCAGACAGATGGCCGATTGGTTGATGGCCGTTCCGCCCAAGCCGACGGAAACCGCCAAGTGAATGCATAACGTCTGACGCATTGCGCGCAAGACGCAACTCTCACAGACAAAAAAACGCCAGTCATATCACTATGACTGGCGTTTTTTGTGGGTGCGGTCTGCGCTGGGTTTACAGCGTCTTGAACACGTCGCGTGCCGCTTCAATCGTCTTGTCCACGTCGGCATGGGTATGCGCGGCGCTCACGAAACCGGCCTCGTACAGTGCAGGCGCAAAGTACTGGCCGCGGTCGAGCATGCCGTGGAAGAATTTATTGAATACCTTGCCGTCGGTCTTCATGACTTCGGTATAGGTGGTGGGCAACTCGGGCAGGAAATAGAAGCCGAACAGGCCGCCCTGGTGGTCGACGCTGAACGGGATGCCCGCTGCATCGGCTTCCTTCTTCAGGCCCGCCATCAGGCGTCCGGTGGTGGCGTGCAGTTGCTCGTGGAAGCCCGGCTTGCTGATCAGCTCGAGCGTCTTCAAGCCGCAGGCCGTGGCAATTGGATTGCCCGACAGCGTGCCGGCTTGATAGACCGGGCCGAGTGGCGAGAGCTTTTCCATGATCTCGCGGCGTGCGCCGAAGGCGGCCATCGGCATGCCGCCGCCGATCACCTTGCCCATCACCGTGATGTCGGGCTTGAAGCCTTCGATCTGCTGCGCGTACACGCTTTGCGCGCCGCCGAGCGCCACGCGGAAACCGGTCATGACCTCGTCGTAGATCAGCAGCGCGCCGTGTTCCTTGGTGAGCTCGCTGATGCGGCGCGTGAACTCGACGCTGGCGCGCACGAAGTTCATGTTGCCGGCGATCGGCTCCATGATCACGCAGGCGACTTCGCCGCCGATCTGGGCGAAGGCTTCTTCGAGCTGGCCGATGTCGTTGTATTCCAGAACGATGGTGTCCTTGACCACGTCGGCAGGCACGCCGGCGGAGGACGAGGAACCGAACGTCGCGAGGCCCGAGCCGGCCTTGACCAGCAGCGAGTCGGCGTGGCCGTGGTAGCAGCCGTTGAACTTGATGATCTTGTTGCGACCGGTGAAGCCGCGCGCCAGGCGCAGTGCGCTCATGCCGGCTTCGGTGCCGGAGCTGACGAGACGCACCATGTCCATCGACGGCATGATCTTGAGAATCTCTTCGGCCAGATGCACTTCACGCTCGGTGGGTGCGCCGTACGAGAAACCTTCGAGCACGGCCTTCTGGACTTCGGCGATCACTTCCGGATTTCCGTGGCCCAGAATCATCGGGCCCCACGAGCCGATGTAGTCGGTGAACTGCTGGCCGTTGGCGTCCCAGAAATAGGCGCCCAGGGCGTGCTCGACGAAGCGCGGAGTGCCGCCCACGGCGTTGAAGGCGCGCACGGGGGAATTCACGCCGCCGGGGATGACCTTCTTGGCGCGTTCAAACAGGGAAGTATTCAAATCAGTGGGATGTGTCATTGGGAGGAATCTGAAAAGCGTCGAGTGCGCTGGTGCCCTTGGAGTCGGAAGCCGCTTCGTCTTCTTCTCCCTCTTCTTCGTCGTCCTCATCGGACTGGGCCCAGAACATGCGGTCGGGGAGCAATTGCCCCATGCCGGGACGATAGCCGGCGAGCAGGCAACCATCCAGATAGAGCAGCGCCTCGCGGGTCGCGTCGCCGAGATCGCTGTCGCAGGCGACGAGGGCGGTCAGCGCGGCGGACAGGGTGTCGCCCGCTCCGGCAAAGCTGACCTCGAGACGATCGAACTGGCCGCTGCCGATGATGGCTTGCGGCGAGGTCAGAACGTTGTCGAAATGCAGGTTGTCTACGGGTATACCCGTTACCAAGGAGTAGGGCACACCATGCTTGGAGGCCGCCATGGCGATCTCGCGGGCGGTGGGTGCGCGGTCGTTGTCCCAGTCGGGCAACAGCCAGCGGCGCAGGGTACTGTGGTTTCCAACCAACACGGACGTTTGCGGCAGCAACAATTCTTCGAAGGCGTCGAGGTACTGATCGATCAGGTCATCGCTCCACCAAGAAAGGTTGGGCATGTACGCTATGACAGGCACATCTGAATAGTCAGCCGTGAGCGCAGCGATGGCCGCGAGATTTTCCGGGCTGCCCGCAAAACCCACTTTTATCGCCTGAACTGGCATATCCTGCAAGACCGTTCGGGCTTGATCTGTAACAGCTTCGTCGTCAAAAGGGAAGAAATCGATGATTTCTGTTGTGTCCCGTACATAAGTGCCGGTCACAATCGCCAACGCATGCGCACCTACTGATGCCATCGCCGAAGTGTCGCCCGTCAGGCCGCCAGCACCGCTGGGATCGTTGGCATTGAAGGTCAGGACGCAGACCGCGGCGACGAGCTCTTCGGACTCATCGTTTTCTGGCAAGCGGGGGGAGAGGGTGTTGGGGTCTTGTTTCATGTACAGATGCCAGCGTATCCGGTGGCATGAAAGCTGCATCTCTTCGTGATGTCTAGATACAATCGTTGCATTCTATGTGAAGGCTCTTTAAGCTGTGACAGACTCAAAAACTTGGATGTGTTTGATTTGTGGATGGATTTATGACGAGGCGGAGGGTTCGCCCGAGCATGGTATTCCACCCAATACACCATGGGACCAAGTACCCATGAATTGGACATGTCCAGAATGCAGTGCCCGTAAAGAAGACTTTGAGATGGTGCAAATCTGATGCAAAACTCTCGCCGTTGCGAATTTTCGATCCCTGGGAGCGGTAGAAATTGACTACAGCAGGAAATCCTACGTTCAAGGTGTTGGTTGTCGATGACAGCAACACTATCCGTCGCAGCGCTGAGATTTTTCTCAAGCAAGGCGGCCATGAAGTCTTATTGGCAGACGACGGTTTTGATGCCCTGTCCAAGATTAATGACTTTCACCCGCAACTGATCTTTTGCGACATTCTGATGCCCAAACTCGATGGCTATCAGACCTGCGCGATTATCAAGCGCAACGCGAAATATGCCGACACGCCGGTCGTCATGCTGTCCTCCAAGGACGGGGTGTTCGACAAGGCGCGCGGCAGGATGGTCGGTTGCCAGGAATATCTCACCAAACCGTTTACCAAAGACCAGTTGCTGCAGGCTGTGCAGCAATTTGGCAATGTGCATCAGGGAGCCTAGAAATGCCAATCCAAAAAGTTTTGGTGGTTGATGATTCGAAAACCGAATTAATGTATTTGACCGATCTGCTGCAAAAACGCGGCATGCAGGTGCGTACTGCAGAGAATGCGGAAGAAGCCATCAAACGCCTGTCGGAAGACAAGCCCGATCTGATTCTGATGGACGTGGTGATGCCCGGCCAGAACGGCTTTCAGCTCACCCGCACGATCTCGCGCGATCCGGCCTATGCCGACGTGCCAATCATCATGTGCACCAGCAAGAATCAGGAAACTGACCGCGTCTGGGGCATGCGCCAGGGCGCTCGTGGCTACATCACCAAGCCCGTGGATCCAGCCGAATTGCAGGCCAAGATCGACGCGCTGAATTAACCAACCACCCTCGATTCACAAGAAACAAGCGGATCCATGGCCAATCGCGAAGCCCTCAGAGAGCTCCAGACCCGTCTCGCCAGCCGACTTCAGGCTGCCAAGGCGGAGGGAGCGAACGTGTCGTCCTGGCTGGCAGTGGAAACCGCTGGCGAGCGTTACCTGCTGCCGCTCGGGCATGCCGGTGAAATTTTCCCGTGGGCAGGCGTACAGGCTGTGCCCTATACGCATCCCTGGTTTCTCGGAGTCGCCAACTTGCGCGGCTCGCTCATGGGTGTGGTGGATCTGGGCGGACTGCTCGGATCTGCTGTCACACGCACTGAGCAAAATCTGGTGGACTCGAGTCTGCTGGCGTTGAATCCGGTGCTGGAGGTCAACTCTGCACTGCTGGTGGATAAGTTGCTCGGTCTGCGCGGAACGGATGCTTTCATCTCTTCCGAGGCCCCGGGCGAAACGGCTCCCGATTATTTCGGGACCCGATACACAGATGCGCAAGGCGCTCTGTGGCAAGAGTTGAATCTGCAAGTGATGTCGCAGAGTCCTGTTTTTCTAAGTATTGGCGTTTGAGATTTTCTGTAAGGCTGCACTATGTCTTTTTCGAGTTCACTTGACAAACTGTTCAAACGCAAAGGCGAAAAGTCCGATGTCAACCCGGATCTGGCAGGTGAACTCACCGAGCAGGATCCACAGGCGGGTGATGCGATGGCCGACTCGTACCAGAACGAGGGCATGTACAGCGTTCAGGGCGATCCAGGTCAGAACACCCAGTTCGGCGAGGAAGACGAATTCGTCAACCACGAACTGATTTCGCTGCCGATTCTCGGTCGTGCCACCGCCGCGTCGCATCAGCGTAAATTGCTGCTGCTGTTGGGCGTGGGTCTGGTCGTGCTGGCACTGATTGCCGGTTGGGTACTGCAACAATCGAATCGCGTTGCGCAGCAGCTGACGGCCACGGGCCAGTCGCTGATGCAATCGCAGCGTCTTGCGAAGTCGGTGTCGCAGGCTCTGGTGGGTAGCCCACAGGCCTTCCCGGACGTGATGGACAGCTCCACCGTTCTGGCACGCAACACCAACGCGCTGAACAGCGGCGACAGTGAACTGGGCGTGCAGTCGCTCGGTGACAACTACAAGCCCGAACTCGAAGCCATCTCTCCACTGGTCGAGCGCGCCGAGCGCAACGCCAAGGTCGTGATGGGCCAACAAAAGATTCTGACGCAGGTCGGTGATGCGCTTCGCACCATCAACCGCCAATCCGCTGACTTGCTGGAAATCGCCGAAACGGTGTCTTCCCTCAAGCTGCAGCAAAACGCTTCGTCCGCCGAAATTTCCGCTGCCGGTCAGCTGGTGATGTTGACCCAGCGTATCGGTAAGTCCGCCAACGAATTCCAGACCACTGAAGGCGTGAGCCCAGAGGCCGTGTTCTTGCTCGGCAAGGATTTGAACTCGTTCAAGGAAATCGCTCAGGGCCTGCTGGATGGCAGCTCCGAGCTGCGCCTGCCAGCCAGCCGCGACGCACAGACCCGCGAACAACTGGAAAACCTGATCAAGCTCTACGACCAGACCCGCACCCAAGCCGGCGCGATTCTGGGCAACCTGCAAGGTCTGGTGTCCGCACGTGAAGCGCAATCGGCCATCGTGGCTGACAGCGAAACGCTGCGCCGCAGCCTGGAAACCCTGCAGAACAAGCTGTCCGATCAAAGCGGTATTGGCATCGGCCAACTGATCGCTCTGGTGCTGGCCGGTCTGTTTGTGGTGCTTTGCGGTATCGGTATTTCCCGCGTTCAGCTGGGTGACTCCCGCAACCGCCAGGCCTCTGCCGAATCGCTGCAACGCGATGCGAAGCGCCAGGAGCAGGAAGCCAAGCGCGTCAACGACGCGAACCAGGCCGCCATTTTGCGTTTGATGAACGAACTGCAGTCGGTCGCTGAAGGTGACTTGACGCAGGAAGCGACCGTGACCGAAGACATCACCGGCGCGATTGCCGACTCGGTGAACTACACGGTGGAAGAGTTGCGACAGCTGGTGGGCTCGGTGCAGAACACCGCGACCCGCGTGGCACAGACCACGGCCCAGGTCGATGCGACTTCGACCGAACTGCTGGCCGCTTCGACCGAACAGCTGCGCGAGATTCGCGAAACCGGCCGCTCGGTTCTGGAAATGGCGACGCGTATTAACGACGTGTCCTTGCAGGCCCAGGAATCGGCCGCGGTGGCGCGCCAATCTCTGGAAGCTGCCGACTCCGGTCTGACCGCTGTGCAGAACGCCATCGGCGGTATGAACTCGATTCGTGACCAGATCCAGGACACCTCCAAGCGCATCAAGCGCCTGGGTGAGTCGTCGC
>CALMCS010000553.1 GCA_937862875.1 uncultured Comamonadaceae bacterium | reverse complement strand
CCAAGGCCGAAATCGAAGGCGAAATGGGCGACTCCCTGCCCGGCCTGCAAGCCCGCTTGATGAGCCAGGCGCTGCGCAAGCTCACCGCCACCATCAAGAAGACCAACTGCACGGTCATCTTCATCAACCAGATCCGCATGAAGATCGGCGTGATGTTCGGTTCGCCCGAAACCACCACCGGCGGCAATGCGCTGAAGTTCTACGCCTCCGTGCGCCTCGACATTCGCCGCACCGGCACCATCAAGAAGGGTGACGAAGCCATCGGCAACGAAACCAAGGTGAAGGTCGTGAAGAACAAGGTCTCGCCACCGTTCAAGACGGCCGAGTTCGACATTCTGTTCGGCGAAGGCATCTCGCGCGAAGGCGAAATCATCGACATGGGCGTGAACGCGCGCATCATCGAAAAGAGCGGTGCCTGGTACGCCTACAACGGCGAGAAGATCGGCCAAGGCCGTGACAACTCGCGTGAATTCCTGCGCGAAAACCGCGACCTCGCCATCGAAATCGAGAACAAGGTGCGCGAATCGCTGGGCATCCCCGCGATTGGCGTGACCGTAGTCGCCGCAGCGCCTGGCCCGGCCAACGACGATGCCGAAGACGGCAGCGAAGCGTAAATAGTGAAGCAGGTGCGCTCAACCGAGCACGCCTGCAGCACTCCAAGAATTTTCTAGTTTCTTTGCAATTGTCGAATCATTTTCGACTTGATGGGCCGCTCAGCCGACAAGGCTGAACGGCTCTTTTTTGCGTTCGCTTTTCGCTTTGCGCTTTGCGCTTTTCATTCGATCCACTTTCAGCACCACGCCATGGGATTCGCCAAACTTTCGCTCAAGGGCCGCGCGCTCAAACTGCTCGCGCAGCGCGAGCATTCACGCAGCGAGCTCGAAACCAAACTCGCTCGCCATGTGAATGTCGAAGAAGGCGATGATCTGGGCGCGATTCTCGATGAGCTGACGGCCAAGGACTTCATCAACCCGGAGCGGGTCGCCGCCTCGGTTGTCCACCGCCGGGCCTCCCGCATGGGCACGCAGCGGGTGGTTCAGGAGCTGCGCAGCAAAGGGCTGGACGACGACCTCATCAAGGCCACCGCCAACGAGCTGCGCTCCACCGAGATGGAGCGCGCGCAGGCGGTCTGGAAATCCAAGTTTGGCGGCAAGCCACCGGCCAGCACGCCGCAGGAGAAAGCCAGGCAGATGCGCTTTCTGGCGGCGCGTGGATTCACGGGCGATGTGGTGCACAAGGTACTGAAACATGCCGGCAGCGACGCCAACGATGATGAAAGTGACTACTCGTAGAGCCCAGCCACTATCGTCAGTATCAGAAGCACGACGCCCAGCACGACCACCAGCCAGTCCCAGCCGCGGATGCTGGTGTTGCGGTCAAATGTCGCGGGACACAACTGCTCATTGAGCCGGTTCGCGCAGGCCTGCATTGGCAACAGGAACACCACGCTGGTCAGGCTCAGCACGCTCCACAGGCCGGGGAGCAGATCGAGCAGATTGACCAAAATATAGCCAATCGCCAGCGAGGTGGCGAACAGCCCCGATTGGCCGTTGACCTGAATGTCGAGCGTGCGTACGCGGCGAAACAGCGGAATGCAATAAAAAGGGAGCAACGAGGTCCGCAGCGCCGGTGAAAACGCGGCGTTGCCACTCCACACCAGAATGAGTCGCCAGTGGCGGTAGAACCAGTACAGCGGGTAGAACCCGAGCGTGCACACGCTCATGATCACCAGCTTGCTCAGAGACACGGCAAAGAACGGCGGAAGGCCGACCACCGGGGCCGCGCTTTGCGAATATGAATTCGTTGTCGATGAAGGCGAAGTGCTCGCAGCCGCAAAGGAAAAAGGCTGCGGTGCGGCCATGGGTTCAGCTTACCCGAGCAGGCGCTCTGGATTGGCGTTGATCTTGACCAGCGCATCGCGCGTGGCGCGCATCGTGAGCGCCTCTTCCTCGTTGGCGACCAACAGACCGGATTGCAGATACGCACCGAGTCTGCGCAGCTGGATCAGATAGCTCGAACCATCCATCGCCGCGAACAGATGCAGCTGCTTGCGCTGGCTGTGCCACGCGTACTGCACCTGCGCGGACACGCCGTTGTGATCAAGCGTGAACCAGGTCCCCAGCGGCATTTGCTGCGCCCAGCGCACGACCTCATCGCGCACCGGCGTACCGTTGTCCGGTATCACGTGGATGGACGAGGCATCGATGCCGAGCAGCATCTCGACGTTTTCGGCATTGAGCGCGATGTCACCGGCGCTCGCATCGCCAATCACGTCTTCCAGATTCGCCAGGCGCTTGACCATCGCATCGATGTGTTCGCGCGGAATGGTGGCGGTCTTGGACAGGAAGGCATCGGCCAGCGTGTCCGTGAGCAATTTGATTTGCGCGTCCTGAGGCGCACCGATCACGCCGGTCAGGCTCAGGCCGTGGCGCAGGTTTTGCAACAGCGCCGGAAGATTCTGAATCACCTGGGCCCGCTCGGCACGGTGCGGCTTGGCACTCGCGGCCCAGACCAGATCGGCCGCGGCGCGCTTGAGTGCGAGCGTGTCTTCATGCTGTCCGCCGTGGCGAACGGCTGACACCGCCAGCACTTCGGCCCAGCTCTTGTACAGAAAGTCGCGAATCTCATCGCGCACCGGCATTTCCTTGAGCATGTCGCGCAGCTCGATCGTGTACTGCACGGCCAGCGTCTCGCGCTGCTCCACTTGCTGCGCCACGCCGACAATTTTCTGCGTGCCCTTGTTTTCGGCCAGCGACTTGGCGATGAAGCGTTCGAACTCTTCGAACACCAGCTGGAACACGCGGCTGCCCGTTTCGGGATACTGCTCGATCACCTGCACGATGCGGCGCACTTCGCTCTCGAGTGCCGTGCCGTTGATGGTGGCGGCATCGAAGCCCAGCACGCAGGCGCCCATCCGGTCGATGAGCTGGCGCGCAGGGTGCGTGGTGTTGCTGAAAAAATCGGGTTCGGCCAGCGCCACGCGCAGCACCGGCACCTGAAGGCGCGCGAACCACACCCGGATGGAGGGCGGCAGGCGGTCTTCATTCAAGATGCTCTGGAACATCAGCGCGACGACTTCGATGATCGCTTTTTCGCTCGCCGTCGAGGCCTTCTTCTTGAGATCGGCCGCCTTCTCGCGCACCGCTCCCATGACCTGGTTGACGACCTGAGGCGTGTATTCCTGAGGCATGGGAATGCCCATGCCGCCCGGCGTGGTCACCAACATGGTGTCCGGCGGCAGGCGGTAATCCGTCATCGCCTGCACCAGCGCGGCCGAGGCCGGTGGGGCGTTGACCATGTCGTAGTTCATGGTCGGCTGTGTGAGCAGGTTGCGCAGTTGCACCATCACCGCGGCGGCGCGCTGGCGTGCCCGCTGCAGCGGCGCAAGATAGGGCGCGGCCGCCATCTGGGCGTTCATCTGCGCGACCATCTGGGGCGACATGTGCGGAGACATGTGCTGCGACATCTGCGCATTCATCTGCGCCTGCGCCGCCATCTGGGCATTGATCTGGGCCGCCATCTGCGGCGTCATCTGCGCACCGGGATGTCCGCCCTGCGGCATCCCCGTGTTCATCCAGCCCGTGGGGTTCTGTCCCGGGAAATGCATGCCGGTCGGCATGCCGTATCCGCTGGGATAGCCCTGATGGGGGTGACCGCCCGCGAAGCCGCTTCCCGGCCCCATGGACGTAGGTCCGTTGTCGAAGCCGCTGTTCGGCGGTGCGCCCGCCACGCCGCCCGCACCGACGCCGCCGGGGCTCGTGCGGCGCACGCGTGCGCGCAGGTCGTTGGAAGTCGTGGCCGACACGCCACGCTCTTCATAGAATTTATTGAGCAGCTGATACTGCTTCTCGAGCAACTGCGCCAGTTCGGTCTGCAGCGGGTCGAGCATCAACTGGAGATCGGCCCGTGACAGACCCGTTTCAATCCACTGATCGACCACGTGCAGACAGGCGGCCTCGGGGCGCAGCACGTCGTTGCTGGAGAGATCGCGACCCAACAGGCGCTGGGTCCGCGCTTTGGCAATTTCAAAGTGATTGCCGGCCTGCTCGCCCACGGTGAGTGCGATGCGGGAGGCCAGAATTTTATTTTCGACAACGTCGTCGCTCAGCAACGACAAGCCGCCATCCAGAGACAATTCCAGGGGCTTGGTCACTGCCGGCGTACCGGCCTGTTCGGCGGCCTTGGCGGACTCGGTCCAGGCCTTCTGCAGTCGCTGCAGCCAATCGCGCTCGAGTCCGTTGTAGGACATCCAGGAGTCGCGGCGCGATTGCATCTCGCGCACCGTGCCCATTTGCCCCGACAGGTCGGTGACAAACTGCTTGAGCTTGTTGCTCAGATCGGGCAACCCGGCCACCAGCCCCTCAGCAAACCGCTGACGGCCGTACATGGCCAGGCGCTGATCGGTGGGGGAGGAGGGCGGATATTCCATAGGTGAGTGATTATGAGCGGCGAACGCCTATGGGTCTACTATCCACTGGCGCTTTTCGATACCCCCGCCCCACACGGCCCTGCCCCGGCATCAGCCAAGGCAGAGGGCGTGGCGCAGGGATCTGCTCCATCAGCCGTTATACGGCAGCTCCTGCGTTGGGATCATTGGGGTCGATATCCTTGCGAACCGCTGTCTTCACCAGGTCTTCGCGCTTCACGCCCAGCCACATGGCGATGGCGGCAGCCACGAACACCGAGGAGTAGATACCGAACAAGATACCAATGGTCAGTGCCAGCGCAAAGTAGTGCAGGCTCGGGCCACCGAAGAAGAACATCGACAGCACCATCGCTTCGGTCGAAGCGTGGGTGATGATCGTGCGGCTCATGGTCGAGGTGATCGCGTGATCGATCACTTCGGCCGTGCTGAGCTTGCGGAACTTGCGGAAGGCTTCACGGATTCGGTCGAAGATAACCACCGATTCGTTGACCGAGTATCCGAGCACCGCCAGCACCCCCGCCAGCACCGAGAGGGAGAACTCCCACTGGCAGAAGGCGAAGAAGCCAAGAATGATCACCACGTCGCGCAAGTTGGCGATCACCGCCGCCACACCGAACTTCCACTCGAAGCGGAAGGCCAGGTAGACGATGATCCCCAGCACCACCATGCCGAGCGCCATCAGGCCCCCGTGCACCAGTTCCTCACCCACCTGCGGCCCCACGAATTCCGTGCGACGCAGGGTCACCTCGGGATCCGCTTTCTTGAGTGCAGTCATGACCTGCTCGCTCTGCTGAGCGGAAGTCGCGCCCTTTTGCACGGGCAGGCGAATCATCACGTCACGTGAGCCGCCGAAGTTCTGCACGACGACGTCGGTGAAGCCCGCGGACGACACCGCGTCGCGGACCTTGCCGATGTCGGCCGTCTGCTTGTAAGCCACCTCCATGACCGTACCGCCGGTGAATTCCACCGACAGATGCAGCCCGCGCGTGACCAGGAAGAACACGGCCAGCGCAAAGGTAATGAACGAAATCGCGTTGAGAACCAACGCATATTTCATGAAGGGGATATCTTTTTTGATGCGGAAAAACTCCATGGTCTTCCCCTTCCTTAATGAGTGTCGTCACTGCTGTTGCCAGCAGAAACCACGGAGCGGTGCTCCGACGCGTCGTCTGGCTTCCAGACCTGACCGATAGAAACCGACTTGAGCTTCTTCTTGCCGCCGTACCAGAGGTTCACGAGGCCACGTGAGAAGAACACCGCAGAGAACATGCTGGTCAAGATACCAATGCAATGCACCACCGCGAAGCCGCGCACCGGGCCGGAGCCAAATGCCAGCAGCGCCAGACCCGCGATCAGCGTGGTCACGTTGGAGTCGAAAATGGTCGCCCATGCGCGCTCGTAACCCGAGGCAATCGCCGCCTGCGGAGCCACGCCCGCCCGCAACTCTTCCCGGATCCGTTCGTTGATCAGCACGTTCGAGTCAATCGCCACACCGATGGCCAGTGCCATCGCGGCAATACCCGGCAGAGTCAACGTCGCCTGCAGCAGCGACAGAATCGCCAGCAGCAAGAGCACGTTCACGCCCAGCGAGATCGTGGAGAACACGCCGAACAGCATGTAGTAGCAGCACATGAAGACGGCGATCGCCACCATGCCCCAGACCACGCTGTGAATACCGCGGTTGATGTTGTCTTCACCCAGGCTTGGGCCGATGGTGTATTCCTCGATGATTTCCATCGGGGCAGCCAGCGAACCAGCGCGCAGCAGCAACGACGTGTCGTTGGCTTCCTGCGTGGTCATGCGACCGGAAATCTGCACGCGACCGCCACCGATTTCGGAGCGGATCACCGGAGCCGTCACGACTTCGCCCTTGCCCTTTTCGAACAGGATGATGGCCATGCGCTTGCCGACGTTGTCACGCGTCACATCCTTGAAGATGCGGGCGCCCTTGGCGTCGAGCGTCAGGTTGACGGTCGGCTCTTGCGTCTGGCCGTCGAAACCGGGCTGGGCGTCGTTCAGGTTTTCACCCGTCAGAATCACCTGCTTCTTGACGATCACCGGAATCTGATTGCGGTCCAGGTACTTTTCGCTGCCGAATGGCACGGGGCCCTGGCCCATTTCAGCCGAACGCGCGTCCGAGCTTTCGTCCACCAGACGCACTTCCAGCGTCGCGGTACGGCCCAGAATGTCCTTGGCCTTGGCGGTGTCCTGCACGCCGGGCAATTGCACGATGATGCGGTCAAGACCTTGCTGCTGAATCACCGGCTCGGCTACGCCCAGTTCGTTGATCCGGTTGTGCAAGGTGGTGATATTTTGCTTGAGGGCCTGTTCCTGCACCCGGCGCATCGCTTCGGGCTTGATGGTGGCACGCAGCACAAAACCATCGGCAGCCGGAGCGGTGGTGACCGCGAGATCCGGGAAATTGTCGGTCACCAGATTGCGCGCGGCGGTCAGGGTCGCTTCGTCGCGCACCTTCACGTCCACGGCATCGCCATCGCGGCTCACGCCACCATGGCGGATATTCTTGTCGCGCAGCGAAGAACGCAGGTCACCCGCATAGGACTCCACCTTCTTGGTGATGGCCGCAGCCATGTCCACCTGCAGCATGAAGTGCACGCCACCGCGCAAGTCCAGACCCAGATACATCGGACGCGCGTGCAACGCGGTCAGCCACTGGGGCGAACGCGAGAGCATGTTCTGCGCCACGATGAAGGTGGGGTCGGTCGCATCGGGGATCAGCGCGCGTTCGATGACGGTCTTGGCCTTGGCCTGGTTGTCCACCGAATCAAAACGCGAGAAAACCGAGTTCCCTTCCAGGACCACGGAATCGGGATGCATGTCTGCAGCCTTCAGCGCATCTTCCACACGCTGCCGTACGGCCGCATCTACCTTCACCGTCGCCTTGAGGGACGACACCTGTACTGCGGGAGCTTCGCCAAAGAAATTTGGCAGGGTGTACAGCACCCCCAACAGCAACACGATCACCATGATCGCGTATTTCCAGACCGGATATCGGTTCATGATCGCGCTCTTCACTATCACGGGGAGTGACGGGCCGGCTTCCGAGGCAATTGTGCCCAGCAGCGCTGGCCCATCGATAACGGGCACGCACTACGCATGCCCGCAAATGACTGGGCGCAGCTTACTTCAGCGTGCCCTTGGGCAGCACTTGGGAAACGGCACTGCGTTGGATCTGCACTTCGACGCCTTCGGCGATTTCGATGTGCAGGAAACCTTCGCCCATGCGGCTGACCTTGCCGAGCAAACCGCCAGCGGTGGCGATTTCGTCACCCTTGGTGATGGCTTCGATCATGGCGCGATGCTCTTTCTGGCGCTTCATCTGGGGACGGATCATGATGAAGTACAGCACCACGAACATCAGAACCAGAGGCAGCATGCCTGTGAGCGAACCCATCAGGCCACCCTCAGCGGCGGCAGGAGCAGTCTGGGCAAAGGCAGAAGAAATAAACACTGGAAGACTCCACTTCTATCAAATTCAGTAGGGATGGTCGAATGAGGACCCCCGGCAATAGCCGGAGTAACAGAGCATTGTATTCGTGGCGCTTTGGTTCTGGTGCGCCAAAGCCCGACCGGGGTCAGGGCAAGAGATGGGCCCTGTGTTTCACATTGCAACCGTGGTGCCACAAAAAAAGCCCTCATCCCCTTGAAAAGGGAGATGAGAGCTATTGTTTTGAGAGCACCGCCGGATTCCCCTGATTTCCCCTGATCTCCACAAAGATTCGGGAAATCAACGGAAATCAACGTCAATCGACGGGGATCCACGGATCACGCGCCTTACGCGCTCTTGCGTTGCTCCATCGGCACGCCGCGCCACTGGGCCAGCAGACCCTGCCATTTGGCGCGGGCGGCGGTCAGATGGCGTTCCTTCACATGGCCGTAGCCACGGATGTCTTCCGGAATGCGGGCAATGTCGATCGCCAGCGGCAGGTTGCGTGCGTTCAGGCCCTTGAGCACTTCGTCGATCGAGGCACGGTATTCCTGAATCAGCGCGCGCTCCATCTTGCGCTCTTCGGTCTTGCCGAACGGATCGAATGCCGTACCGCGCAGGCCCTTGAACTTCGCCAACACGCCGAACGCCTTGTGCATCCAGGGGCCGTAGCTCTTCTTGATGAGCTCGCCCTTGGCATTCTTCTTGGCGGTGGCCGGTGGTGCCAGGTGGTGAACAATCTTGAAGTCGCCTTCGAACATGTTCTCGATCTTCGAGGTGAACGCCGCATCGGTATGCAGGCGCGCCACTTCGTACTCGTCCTTGTACGCCATCAGCTTGAACAGATAGCGTGCAACCGTCTCGCTCAAACGCGTGGTCGTGCCCAGCTTGGCTTCCGCCGCCTTGACCTTGTCGACAAACGCGCTGAACTCGGCGGCATAGGCCGCGTTCTGGTAACCCGTGAGGAATTCCACGCGCTTGTGCAGCATTTCGGCCAGGCTTGGCTTCTTCACGAACTCGATCACCTGACCGGCCTGGAACAGTGCCTGCACCTCGGCCAGCTTGTATGCGCAGCGACGGCCCCATTCGAACGCGGCCTTGTTGTTGTCGATCTGCACGCCGTTGAGTTCCATGGCGCGCATCAGCGACGCGCGGGTCAGCGGAATGCGGCCCTTCTGCCATGCGTAACCCAGCATCAGCGGGTTGGTGTAGATGCTGTCGCCCAGCATCTGCACGGCGACCTGCTCGGCATCGAACATGCCGACCAGCTCGGAGCCCACCGCTTCGCCGATGGCCGCCTCGCAGCTCTTTTCAGGGAACTGCCAGTCCGGGTTGTGCACGAATGCCGCCGACGGCGTGCCGCTCTTGTTGAGCGCCACAAAGGTGCGGCCGGGTTGCATCACCGACAGGGTCGTCTTGGTGGCGGCCACGATCGGGTCGCAACCAATCACCAGATCGGCCTTGGCCGTGTCGACCTTGGTGGTGTAGATGTCTTCGGGACGGTTGGCGATCTGGATATGGCTCCAGGTCGAACCGCCCTTTTGCGCCAGACCCGCGGCATCCTGCGTGATCACGCCCTTGCCTTCGAGGTGCGCGGCCATGCCAAGCAGCGAGCCGATGGTGATCACGCCCGTGCCGCCCACGCCCGCCACCACAATGCCCCAGGCGGCATCGGCCACCGGCAGCACGGGATCGGGAATCGGCAGCAGCGCGGTCAGATCGCCCTTCTTCTCTTTCTTGGCCTTCTTGAGTTCGCCACCTTCGACGGTGATGAAGCTCGGGCAGAAACCGTTCACGCAGGAGTAATCCTTGTTGCACGAGTTCTGGTTGATGCGGCGCTTGCGGCCGAATTCGGTTTCCACCGGCTCGACCGACAGGCAGTTGGACTTCACCGAGCAGTCGCCGCAACCTTCGCAGACCAGCTCGTTGATGATCACGGTCTTGGCCGGGGTGGCCATCTTGCCGCGCTTGCGACGACGGCGTTTTTCCGTGGCGCAGGTCTGGTCATAGATGATGGCGGTCGTGCCCTTGAGCTCGCGGAACTCGCGCTGGATGCGGTCCAGCTCGTCGCGGTGGAACACCTCGATGCCGGCGGGCAGATCGTTGATCAGCTCGGCGTGCTTGGCGCGTGCACCGGTCGGATCGACATGGTGCGCACGGCCGTGGTATTTCTCGGGCTCGTCGGTCACCACCACCAGCTTGACGATGCCTTCGGCACGCAGGCTGTGTGCGATCTGCGCCACCGAGTGGCCTTCGGGGCGCTCGCCCACTTGCTGGCCGCCGGTCATCGCGACCGCGTCGTTGTACAGAATCTTGTAGGTGATGTTGGCACCCGAGGCGATGCTCTGGCGGATCGCCATCAGGCCGCTGTGGAAGTAGGTGCCATCGCCCAGATTGGCGAACACGTGCTTTTCCGTGGTGAACGGCGCCTGTCCGACCCACGTCACACCCTCGCCGCCCATTTGCGTGAAGGTGCTGGTGTTGCGGTCGGGCATCCACGTCGTCATGTAGTGGCAGCCAATGCCGGCCACGGCGCGCGAGCCCTCGGGCACGCGGGTGCTGGTGTTGTGTGGGCAGCCGCTGCAGAACCATGGCACACGGTCGCCGGTTTCAATCTTTGGCTCGGCCAGGGCGCGCTCGCGTGCCTCGATCACGGCAATGCGCTCGTCCATGCGGCGCGACACATCGCTCGACACGCCGAGCTTCTTCAGGCGCTTGGCAATCGCCTTGGCGATGATCGCGGGCGTGAGGTCGGCCTTGGGGCGCAGCAGCCAGTTCTGGCCGGGGTTGGGTTGGCTCCATTCGCCGCCGTTGGTGTCGCCTTCGATTTCGTCGAACTTGCCCAGCACGTTGGGGCGCACGTCGGCGCGCCAGTTGTAGAGCTCTTCCTTCAACTGATATTCGATGACCTGGCGCTTTTCTTCCACCACCAGAATCTCTTGCAGGCCCTGGGCGAAGTCGCGCGTGATCGTCGCCTCGAGCGGCCACACCACGTTGACCTTGTGCAGGCGAATGCCGAGCTGATGGCAGGTGTCGTCGTCCAGACCCAGATCGGACAGCGCCTGGCGCGTGTCGTTGAACGCCTTGCCGCTGGCGATGATGCCGAAGCGATCGTTCGCGCTCTGGATCACGTTGTAGTTCAGCTTGTTGGCACGCACATAGGCCAGCGCGGCGTACCACTTGTAGTCCATCAGACGGGCTTCCTGCTCCAGTGGTGGATCAGGCCAGCGCATGTGCAGACCGCCCACGGGCATCTGGAAGTCCTCGGGCAGGATGATCTTCACGCGGTCCGGGTCCACCGAGACGCTCGAAGACGATTCCACCACTTCCTGAATCGTCTTCACGCCCGACCACAGGCCCGAAAAACGGCTCATGGCAAACGCGTGCAGACCCATGTCCAGGATGTCCTGCACATTGCTCGGGAAGAACACCGGCAGGCCGCAGGCCTTGAAGATGTGATCGCTCTGGTGCGCGGCCGTCGAGCTCTTGCTGATGTGGTCGTCGCCCGCAATCGCAATCACGCCGCCGTGCTTGGAGGTGCCGGCCATGTTGGCGTGCTTGAACACGTCGGAGCAGCGGTCCACACCCGGGCCCTTGCCGTACCAGATGCCGAACACGCCGTCGAACTTCTTGGTGTCGGGATACAGATCGAGCTGCTGCGTGCCCCACACGGCGGTCGCGCCGAGTTCTTCGTTCACGCCCGGCTGGAACACGATGTTGTTCTCGGCCAGATGCTTCTTGGCGGCCCACAGGGACTGGTCATAGGTGCCCAGTGGCGAGCCGCGATAGCCGCTGATGAAGCCCGCGGTGTTCAGGCCTTCCTGCGCGTCGCGTTGGCGCTGCAGCATGGGCAGGCGCACCAATGCTTGAACGCCGCTCATGAACGCTCGACCGTGGTCCAGCGTGTATTTGTCTTCGAGCGTGACTGTTTCCAGTGCTCGGCGAATGCTTTCGGGCAACGGGGCGTTCATGGCCATGTCTCCATCGTGTTTATAGGTAGCCGCCTTTTGAGCAGCGTCATTTATTCCCGCGCTTTCGTTGGCACAGGTATCCGCCGGAGTTTATGCGCGAGCGGCTGATAGGTGTTTGCTTTTTTTGCCGTATTTACCCCAATGCAAGAAAGATCCTTTCCTAAAACAATAGGGAAATGGAAACTTTGGACAAATTTGATCTTGCCATCCTCTCGGAACTGCAGGCCAACGCCCGTTTGACGAATGCCGAACTCGCGCTGCGCGTGGGTTTGTCGGCAGCGCCATGCTGGCGGCGCGTGCGTGCGCTCGAGGAGGCCGGATTCATCAAGGGCTATCACGCCGAAATCGACCGCTACAAGGTCGGCCTCGGCGTTCTGGCATTCGTACGGCTCGATGCCGAGCGCAACACCGGCGACCTCACCCGCACCATGGAGGAAGCCATCGCCAAGATTCCCGAGGTCGTGTCCTGCCACTACATCAGCGGCAGCGGCACCTTCGAGCTGCAGGTGGTCGCGAAAGATCTCGACAGTTTTTCGCAATTTGCACGCAAGATCTTGCTCAATCTGCCCAATGTGAAAGACATGCACACCAGTTTTTCGCTGGGCGAGGTCAAAACGGCGGGCGCATTGCCGCTCTCGCACCTGAAAAATTCACGAGGTCAGTGAACGTTTCGTTCGGCCATTGGCGACATGCTCCCGATATCACGCGACAATCAACAGCACATGCCGCCATCCACACCCCCCAACCCGCAAGACCCGAGCCACCTGGGCGCTGACACCAGCGCCCAGCAGAACGACAACAACGAACAAGCCGATCAGGCGGAAGCGGCCGCGGCAGCCGAGCTCAAACGCAGCGCCGCCGCGCGCGCCTCGCAGTCGCCCTTCGCCCCGTTGTCCGTGCCGGTGTTTCGCATGCTCTGGGGCACCTGGATCGTCGCCAACACCTGCATGTGGATGAACGACGTGGCGACCGCGTGGCTCATGACCACGCTCACCACCTCGCCCGTGCTCGTCGCGCTCGTGCAGACCGCATCGACCGCGCCGGTGTTCCTGCTCGGCCTGCCCAGTGGCGCGCTCGCGGACATTCTGGATCGCCGCAAATATTTCATGATCACCCAGTTCTGGGTGGCAGGCGTCGCGATGGTGCTGTGCGCCGCCATTCTGAGCGGCGGCATGACCGCCCATTTGCTGCTCGCCCTCACCTTCGCCAACGGCATCGGACTGGCGATGCGCTGGCCCGTCTTCGCCGCCATCGTGCCCGAGCTGGTCACGCGCCAACAACTGCCGGCAGCGCTGGCCCTGAACGGCGTGGCGATGAACGCCTCCCGCATCATCGGCCCGCTGGTCGCCGGTGCCGTCATCGCCAGCGCAGGCAGCGCCTGGGTGTTCGTGCTCAACGCCGTGCTGTCGCTGGTCGCTGGCTTCACCATCATGCGCTGGCGCCGCGTCCACCCCGACAACCCCCTCGGCCGCGAACGCCTCACCAGCGCCATGCGCGTCGGCGTGCAGTTCGTGCGCGAATCCCCCGCCATGCGCGCCGTGCTGTGGCGCATCTCGATCTTCTTCTTCCACGCCACCGCCCTGCTCGCCCTGCTGCCACTGGTCGCCCGCGAACTCGAAGCCGGCGGCGCAGGCACCTTCACCCTGCTGCTGGCCTCCATGGGAGCCGGCGCGATCGGCTCGGCCATGTTCCTGCCGCGCCTGCGCCAATTGGTCACGCTCGACACCCTGGTCACCTACGGCACCTGCGCACAGGCCGTATCCACCGCCGTCATGGCCGTGGCCCCCAACGTCTATGTCGCGGTTCCGGCCATGGTGCTGGCCGGCGCAGCCTGGATCACCACCGCCAACTCGCTCACCGTGGCCGCCCAATTGGTACTCCCCAACTGGGTCCGCGCACGCGGCATGTCGATCTACCAAATGTGCATCATGGGCGCGACCGCCGCCGGTGCCGCACTCTGGGGACAGGTCGCCTCGATGCTCTCGGTCCACCACAGCCTGGGCATCGCCGCCGTCAGCGGCGTGGTCATCATGCTGTTCATTCAACGCGTGGTCCGCAGCCGCCAGGCCGAAGAAGACCTGAGCCCCTCCCACACTCTCGCACCACCCCAGGCCAACACCACGCCACAACCCGGCCTGCACCTGGTCGTGACGATCGAATACTTCATCGACCCCGCCAGCGCCACAGAATTCCGAGCCGTCATGCGCGAAAGCCGCCGCACCCGACTGCAACAAGGCGCGCTGACCTGGGAACTGCAACACGACATCTCCGACCCGAGCCGCTACGTCGAGCGCGTAGTCGACGAATCCTGGGTAGAACACCTGCGCCGCTTCGACCGAGCCACCAACGCCGACATGGCGCTGCGCGATCGCCGGCTGGCGTTCCATGTGGGGGAGAACCCGCCTGTGGTGACGCGGTATGTGGTGGAGATTGAGTGAGTTGAGCGCTCTTGCGATTCGCCAAAACAACTATTCAAACTCAGGCGCCCGACTTTCTTGAGAAGCAAAAGAAAATCTCCACAAACCACAAACCACAAAGCGGCAAACCCAATTGAAAGGCCTATTGGCAGAGATATCCAATCCACAACAAACTGGATCGTATTGAGCTGTTCCGTCTTATCCGCCTTGGTCTTGAATCCAAGGAAAGGGCCGACCAAATCAGCCGCGGAAAAGAGAGCATCTGCATCGATACGGCTATTAATATAGCCCCACAGCCATTGAGCCAAATAAATAGAGGTGAATTTAGTGCCAACGCCAAAAGCAGAGATTCTAAAAATTACCCGCTTCCAGAAAATAATCCAGTCAGGCTGTTTTTCAGACATAAAATCCAATACTCAAATTGATATCGTGTTGAATCAACAGACTCGATAATCTGGGCGTTATCAATGGACCACCGCCACTCCCCAAACCACCCCAATAAAGTGCCATCACGCACTCAATGCCTTGCTTCTTGGCATCCGCAAGAGAAATTCCGCGCTTGAGTTGCGACAAGAGCCATGACACATGCTCGAGTGGGTCCGACACACTCTGGTCGATCGCCTTCAGGGAATTCAAAGACCAGCAATATCGAGGCAGATCGCTTCTGACAACAAACTGAACGGACGAGCTGGCTTGACGCAAGAGTGCGCCGCTCGCCCCATGTTTTTCCAAACGTAAATCTTCGAATCCCAGCATATCCATCGCTTGGGGCCGAAAGATGCTGGACGCGGCATCTTCCGAGTTGGATCGAATGATGAGTAAACAGTAGTGTCGCATCAGTTCAATCAGGCTCAGACCCTCGGTGATGTATTGGATCTACTGACCCATAAATTGCGCAAACTTCAACCCAAATGAAAGCGGAGACTTTCAAGAAATATTTCCCAAAGTACAAAAAATGGCATTTAACATCGAGCACATTCCTTTAAAAGAAGCTGCCATAAGCGGCCATCACCCAATCGGTTAATGTCCACCAACCGATCTATCCTCAAGAGTCCTCATCAAAAATCTGACGAAGGCGTGTGCATCATATTGATTCCCATCATGACCTGATATTCCAATCTTGATGCAACAACCATCTTTCAGGTAAAGCATAACGCCATCAAGCAACACAAGATCATCAACCAAGCAAGTTGCTTGTTTGATCTCAGAAAATTCTATAACCTTTTTCTCATTGACTAAAAATATTTGATTTTCAGAAATCAGAATATTTTCATTTATATTCTCATAGACTGCAAAGTACGGTAAATTTGATCGACTACACTCGTCAAAAATCTTAGCCCGCCTTACTTTTTTCATTGCACGAATAAATCTACTCTTTGAACTAAACATTTCAAATTGTCGCGACGTTTGATTAACCAGAACTGGAAGAACGAATTGACCAGAGCACCCATTCACAGCGGGTCGGGCTAAAAAACTAAGCCCATGAAGTGCAGCGTTGAATTGCTTGCAACGAAGTCTTTATAGAAATTGGCATTCAATTACTCCTTGTCATTTCATTTCCGAATTCAACATGACCGAGCCAAGGCAAGGATCGTCCGCAGTGTACTTTCGCCACCCCTCTTCTCGCAAAAATCTCCAAAGCAATCCAGCGCCTTGAAATCGCAGGAGTGTGCTTTATTCCAGGGCGCCTCAATATTTTCCTTGCTGTATGGTCAAAGTCCTACGCTCAGGCCTATTACCAGTAGCATGGCCGTTGCCTAAACATATGGCCAAGGTCGTTTGATCAATGCACAATACGCCATTCTCCAGCTTGGTCAAGCTTGCATCGTTTAGACGGCTATCTCGAATCAATATCCTTTGATTGGCATCCCACGCGGCCCGTTCAATCGTCACGATGATTCGCCCCGCAATGTCAATTTGCAGGCATGACTTCACTGGGTGAGAAATGCACGAATCTTCACCCAGAGCCAAGGAAGGACTTTGAACCACTGCAAATAACCCAGCACGCAAAAGATGACCCATAGAAAACCAAAGCTCATGAATGGGGGTAAATCTTCAATCGGGGCCAGCCAGTGCTCTTGGTGGTGCATGGATAGCATTGCTATAGATGCGGAAACGAGAAGTCCTGATGGAAAGGTGAGTGCGGTCATCGCCGCTGCAAAAAGAATTCCTGCGTCGCTACTTGGCCCCGGGGCATAGATGTAAATGGTGAAAAGGAGAACGCCACAACATAAAGCCATCCAGATGCAAAATACGATGTGTTTAATCATTTTATGCACCTCCTAGTCTTGCGGTCATGCACTCGCCTCTCTTGACGAATCAAAAGAGAGAAATGCTAAAAATCCCCCGCCGCCTGACTATTGCCTTTGAACAAAGGCTTCACGTGCAGCTCACGCCAACGCACAAGGCTCAGAGCTAGATCAAACGTTGGACTTGCATCCAACCAGAAGTGCAAGCGAGTGATTCAATGCCGCAGGAGGGCCAAGGATCAGCTCAGCAGCGCCAGCACGCGGTCCACTTCCTGCATGCTGTTCTGCTGGCCATCAAAGTACGCCTTCATTGTCAACACAATGGCACCCGACCATTCGGGATGGTAGGGCAGCTCGGATTCGGCGAAATACAGCAGATCCTGCACCGGCTCGGCGAGCAGTGGCGCGTCCTTGGCTTGGTGCGTCTGCAGAAACCGCAGAACGCGTTGCCGCCCTGCTGGCTCGTCGCCCGCCAGAAAATCACGCAGCAGGCCGTCAAAAATCCGCCCGTAGTGATCGGCGCGCAGTTCACCTGCGTCGTCGAGGCACTCGTCCGCGTAGCCCAGCAGAAAGGTTTCCCGCCGAGTACGGGCGATGTTTTCCTCGAAGGCCACCGAATGCTTGGCGAGCAGCTTGCGGGCAAACTCGATCGGGGTGAACTTGAGCCTGGCCATCTCCGGGCCTGAAAACAGCGTCTTCAAGACCTCTTTGTTCTGCCCCAGCCAGCGATTGACGTGCTGCTCGTTGCGGCCCTCGAGAACGCTGTGCAGGTAATGCAGTACATCACTGACGTCGTTCACGGGCATCTTGAGCAGCTCCCTTTCCTTTTCTTCTTGCGATCAGCGGGGCCAGAGTGCCCAGAGTCGCAAATTCTGTTTCATGCGTCCCGCCACCTCACCCGCTTCGTGGCCCCAGCCGGTGAAGTAGTCGGCGCGCACGGCGCCCAGAATGGCGCTGCCTGTGTCCTGTGCGAGCACCAGGCGCGAGAGTTGTACCGTGGGTCCGGTCGAGCTCAGCCAGACCGGTGTGCCGTATGGGATGCTGGCGCGGTCCACGGCGATCGAGCGGCCGGGGGTGAGTGGGACGCCTTGTGCGCCGCGGGGGCCGAAGGCTGCGTCGAGTGCGCTGAGTTGCTCTTCCTTGAAGAACACAAAGCGCGGATTCGTCCACAGCAGTTCGTTCACGCGCTGCGGGTTCTGCATCGTCCAGGCGGTGATGCCGGGCCAGGTGGCGTCGCGCACCAAGCCTTGGTCGAGCAGCCATTTGCCGATGCTCTTGTAGGGCTGGTCGTTGGTGCCGGCGAAGGCCAGGCGCACGACCTTGGTCGAGCCGTCGGCCTCCAGAAATTTGACGCGGCCCGAGCCTTGGATGTGCAGCACCATGGCTTCGACCGGATCACGCACCCATGCCACCACCTTGCCGGCGAGCGCGGCCTGTGCGGCGGGCAAGGTGTCGATCTGCTGGCGCGTGTACCAAGGTTTGCGCACTCCCAGATCGGCGGGTGGGCCGTACAGGGGCACGTTGAATCCATTGCCCGGCGTGCGCGAACCGTCCAGAAACGGCTCGTAGTAACCGGTGAGCATGCCGTCGACCTTGCCGTCGTTGCCTTCGACACGGTAGGGGCGCAGCTTGTCCATCATCCATGCGCGCTGCTCTTCGCCGGAGGCGATGGACAGACGGCGCACATCGCCGCACAGCGGGGCAAATGCGGGAGCCGGTTTTTCGCAGCTGCGCAGCCAGGCATTCCAGGCTTCAAACAGGGCATCTTCGGAAAAACCGGGGAGGTCGTTCCACTCCACTGGCACCCAGCGGCTTTTGGATTGACTGAGGGTGCCCGGGACCGGGACGTAGACCGGTGTGGTCGGAGTGTCGGGTGGCGTAGCAGGGGTTTGTGGCGGCTTTGTGGAACAGGCGGCCAGCGTTCCTACAATCAGCGACATTGCAATCAGGCGCAGGAGTCGGAAATTCATGGTGTTGATTTTGATTGAAGCACTGTTGGCGCTGATCATCTTGGTCGCTATTGTCTGGTGGACCATGTTCTCTGGTCGCAAAAAGGGCGAACCGCCCAGCGCAAGTGTCGCACCGCAGAACAAGGATAGTGCCGACTGAGGGCATTTGCAGTCAGATAGCTGATGTCAATCGCGCCGAAATTTCGGTTTGAAAACGTGATTTTCATTCATCTGCGCACTGACTTCAGGCGAGCGAGCGTCCTACAGACCTTGCCTCCACGGCTTGCTACCCTGCCAGCCTGAGTCCGCTACCCGCGGAATTCGTTTTATTTTCTTTGTTTGAGTACGCTGCCGCATGGCCTGCATGACCTGGTTCATTGGCCGTCGCGGCGCGACATGATTTTCAGGAGTTCGATATGCGTAAAACCCTTCTCGTTGGAAGTTTGGCCGCCGTGATGCTGGTCACTGGTTGCGCCAACATGAATGACACCCAGCGCCGCACGGCCACTGGTGCCGGCGTCGGCGCATTGGGCGGCGCGGCCGTCGGTGCCATGACGGGCGGACATGCCGGCACGGGCGCCGTGATCGGCGCGGGCGTGGGTGCTCTGGGCACCTACATCTGGTCGCAGCACATGGAACGCCAGAAGCAGCAGATGGAAGCTGCCACTCAGGGCACCGGCGTGGTCGTGACGCAGACGCAGGACAACCAGCTCAAGCTGGACATTCCAAGCGATATCTCGTTCGCCACCAACCGCTCGGACATCCAAAGCAACTTCCAGCCGATCCTGGAAAAGTTTGCGGAGAGCCTGCGCAACAATCCTGACACCGATGTGCGCATCGTCGGCCATACCGACTCCACCGGCAGCGACGCGATCAACAACCCGCTGTCGCTCGACCGTGCCACCAGCGCCCGCAACTTCATCACCGCACGCGGTGTGAATGGCGCGCGCATTGCCGTGGAAGGCCGCGGCTCGCGTGAGCCGATCGCGAGCAACGAATCGGCCGAAGGCCGTTCGAAGAACCGCCGCGTGGAAATCTACGTGGGTCAGCGCCAGGGTTGATGACCAATCTGCTCGGCAGATAAAAAACAAAAAAACAGGCTCTTCGGAGCCTGTTTTTCATGGTGCGATCCAAAGCTGGGATTGCCAGAAACGCCAGTGGCTGGGCCTCAGGCGTTGTCGCGCAGCAGATTCGCCAGCTCCACCGCCGACTTCACCTGCATCTTGTCGAACAGGCGCGCGCGGTGCACTTCCACGGTGCGCACGCTGATATCCAGTTGGTCTGCGATCAGCTTGTTCGGCAGCCCTTCCACGACCAGGCGCATCACGTCGCGCTCGCGATCGGTGAGGTCGGCCAGTCGGTCCTGCACCAGGTGCTTGGCGCGGCGCGACTCCAGGTGCGCGGCGGACAGCTCGAGCGCCGCCTCGATGCGATTGACCAACTGGTTGTCCGAGAACGGCTTCTCGCAGAAGTCGAACGCGCCGCGCTTGACCGTGGCCACGGCGGTCGGCACGTCGGCGTGTCCGGTGAGAAAGATCACGGGCATCGCGGCGACTTCGCCGCGCTCGATCATGCGATCGAACAGGGCCAGTCCGCTCATGCCGGGCATGCGCACGTCCAGCAGCAGGCAACAGGGATGGCGCTGCACCGAGCGCTCGGACAGCATCTGCTCGAACGATTCGGCGCTGTCGAAGGCCTCACTCGGCACGCGGCGCGAACGCAGCAGCCAGGCGAGCGCCTCGCGCACCTCGGCGTCGTCGTCAACGATGTAAACGGTAGCGTTTGAAACGGGTTCCATCAGTCTTCTGGTTGATTTGCGGGGAGAGTAAAGGTGAATACCGTACCACGAGGTTCGCGATGCGCGTGTCCGAGGAAACCGCCGTGCTGTTCCACCACTGTACGACACAGGCTCAGGCCGAGGCCCATGCCCTCGGCGCGGGTCGTGTAGAACGGCGTGAACAACCGGTCCGCCACTTCGTCGCTGATGCCATCGCCCATGTCGCTGACCGTGAATTCAAGCCACTGGCTCTGGGCATTCGACGCCGCACGGCGCACGCGAATTTCCAGCACGCGCGGCTGAATCCGGGGGTCATCCATGGCCTGCATGCCGTTGCGCGCCAGATTGAGCAGCACCTGCTCGACCATGGTGCGATCACACAAAGCCTCCGGCAAGCCGGGCTCGATGGCGATATCCACATGCACACGCAACTTGTGCGCCTGCAGGCGAATGATCGGCAACACCGCATCCAGCAATTCTCGCGCAGAAACGGGTACGCGTGACTGATCGCGGCGGCGAATGAAATCGTGCACGCTCTTGATCACCCGACCGGCGCGTTCCGCCTGCTGCGCGATGCGCTGAATGCCCACGCGCACATCGGCCAGATTTTCTGCGGGCGGTTTGGTGCACGGATCTTGTACCTGCAGCAGGTTGAGCGAGCCATTCGCATAACTGGCAATCGCGGCCAGCGGTTGGTTGAGCTCGTGACTCAGCAGCGAGGCCATTTCGCCGACCGTGGCCAGACGCGCCGTGGCCTGCAGGCGTTCCTGCGAGGTGCGAGAGATCTCTTCCACGCGGCGCTGCTCACTCACGTCAAGGAACGAACCCATCCAGCCGGAATGCAGGCCGAGCGCGTTGATCAGCGGAGCCTCGTAGATCATCACCGGAAAGCGCGTGCCGTCCTTGCGCATGAAGGTCGACTCATAGCCTTCGCGCGGCGGCACGTGGTTGCCGCTCAGGCGCACGTTCTGGCGCGCGCTGTATTCATCCGCGAACTCGGGCGGCCAATACGGCAGTGGATTGGTGTGGCCAATCAGCTCGCCTGCCGAGAAACCGACCATCGCGCAGAACGCCGGGTTCACATAGGTGATGCGTCCGTCCAGATCGCGCGCCCGCAGGCCCGTGACCTGCGAGTCTTCCATGGCTTTGCGAAACGCCAGCGCCTCACCCAGATCGCGTTCGGCGCGCAGGCGTCTGCGGTTGTCGCGCACCAGCACGATCAACACCGTCACGAGCGCAATCGACATGGCCGTCACCAACGCGGTCAACACGTTGGGGAACACGCTCGGCGCGGCGTGCCAGCTGTCGAGGCGCAGGATCAGCGTCGTGCCGGGCAGGTCGAACAGCTGCTGCGCGGTGAACATGCGCGTGCCGCGCCGCATCGCTCCCACCACGGCGAGGCGCGTGCCATCGGCCTCGGTGAACGACACCTCCTGGCCGCGCTGCAGGCTCGGTGCCACCAGATCCACGAGCACGGTCTGCAGCGAATAGGTGGCGATCAGGAATCCGTCGACGCGCCCGTCGCTCATCAGCGGCAGACACAGCTCCATCATCTCGGAGCCCATGCCGTTGGGCAGTGGCTGAAAGTAGCTGCTGGAATACGACGGTCCGCCCACGCGCCGCGCGTTGGTGCACGACATATTGATGTCCGAGTGCGCGCTGTTGCCGCTCACCGTGTCCCAGTTGCCGGGGCGAAACGGGGAGTCGACATGCGAGCGCACCCGCAGTTGTTCATCGCGCAATTCGAGGCGCACCAGCTCGCGCCGCGCGTTCAGGAATTCTGCGGCGCGGCTTTCCCAACTGGTCAGATCCGGGTCGCCGGCCTGCATCACCTGCATGTTCTGCACGTTGTGCGCAAAGGCGATGCGGATGTCCGACACCGCGTCCGCGGCGTCCCGCTCCACGCGCGACTGCACCTGGCTGGCCTCGTACCGACCGGCCAGCCATACCAAGGTAATCAACATGCTGGCCACCAGCACGACCAGCAAGGTCCACAGCGACCAGCGTCGCCAGGCGCTGTGCCAGCGATGCAGTTGCCACTGCGGCGCTGCTGCGTCGTCGAGCGGTGCAGTCGAAGCGGCAGCAGCACCAGCACCAGCAGTAGCGTCTGCAGAAGCCGCCTGCGTCACGTTATCCATTCCATCCCAATTCGTTTCTGTTTCTGTTTCTGATTTCTGGGCAGCCACGGCTGTCCTCGTTCATGCCTCAGAGCATGCGATGGTCGAGCGCCGGAAGCTGCGTGCGCATGGCGCGCAGTTGCGGAGGCTCCAGCGTCCCCAGCACCACGCCCGCCCCTTCGGCACGCTGTGCCAGCACCGTACCCCACGGGTCGACCAGCATGCTGTGGCCCCAGGTGCGGCGGCCATTCTCGTGCATTCCGCCCTGTGCGGGAGCCAGAACGTAGGCCAGATTTTCGACGGCGCGTGCGCGCAGCAGTATCTCCCAGTGCGCGCAGCCGGTCGTGAAGGTGAAGGCGCTGGGCACCAGCAGCAGGTCGGCACCCGCTTGCGCGTGCGCCCGGTACAGCTCAGGAAAGCGCAGGTCGTAGCAGACCGACAGGCCCACGCGCCACGCCGATCCGTCGCGGGCCGTCATGGTAAAGCGAACCGGCTGGCTGCCGGGCGTGATCACGTGCGCCTCGTTGAAATGCTCGCTGCCATTGTCGAAGCGAAACAGGTGAATCTTGTCGTAGCGCGCGACGCATTCACCCTGGGGCGAATACACCAGCGTGGTGTTGAACACATGGTCGTCACTGGGCGCGCGCAGGGGCAGCGTGCCGCCCACAATCCACAGCCCCAGCTCACGCGCCGCGGTCGCCAGAAACTGTTGAATGCGGCCGTCTCCCGGCTCCTCGCGCAGCGCCAGCTTGTCGGTGTCGCGCTGGCCCATGATGCAGAAATACTCGGGCAAGGCCGCCAACTCCGCGCCTTCGCGCGCCGCCTGCTCCAGCAGGGTGCGTGCTGCGGCGAGGTTGGCATCGAGAGAGATGCCCGACACCATTTGAATAGCGGCTACTTTCATTGTTTCTCTCCTGCGTTTGGCTTGGAAGAATCATCGGCGGTGGAGTCCGGCTCCAGCGCTTTTTTCGCCGCCTCGGAAGCCTCCTTGCTGCGCCTGGCCACCCGCTCCACGCGTGGGTCGGACCAGGTGCCATCGATGCGGAACTCCTGCGTCGCCGCCTGAATCAGCGGGCCGCGCAGGAACACCTGGGCGAGAAAACTGCCGAGCCCCACCACCGGGTTGATGGCCGTGGCCACCAGCGAGGCGGTCATGGCGTTGATTTCCGGCACCACCACCACGTGCAAATCCTGGGTTTCGCTTTGCAGATCGGCCTTGCCCTCCATCAGCACGGCGGCGTTCAAGCCCTTCATCTGCAGGTTGTTGGTGATCGCCACACCGCGCTCCACGCGCACATCGCCGCGCACGAAATCGAACGCAAAGCCTTCGCTGAACACATCACGGAAATCGAGCGTCAGGCGGCGCGGAATGGACTGCAAACTCAACACGCTGAGCAGCTTGGCCAGCCCCGGATCGGCCTTCAGGAACTGACCGGCCTGCATGTCCACATGCAATTGCCCGGTCATCGAGGGATAGTCCGGCAACAACGGCGCGCCGCTCCACGCGACCTTGCCCTCCAACCGACCCTTGCCCTTGCGAATCACGTCCGGCATGCCAAAGCGCTTGAGCAAATCGCCGGAGTCGCGCACGTCGAGCTCGAAATTCATCACGGTGCGGCGCTGCGCCTGCGCGCCGGTGCCGCTCACCAGGGCCCAGGTGCCGTTGGAGGTGAATGTGGCCTCGGGCGTGATCAGATTCAGGCTCGAGAGCCTCCATTCGCGCCGACCGTCGCTGGTGGTGGTGTTGCGGGCCTTCACCTCGATGCGGCCCAGCGCGCGGCCACGGATCTCGAAGTCCCGCACCACGATGTCGAGCGCGGGCAGATCGCGCGGCTCGTCGTCCAGCAGATCGTCGACGTTGCCGTCCTGCGTCTGCGGCATCTTGAGGCGATCGAGGCGCGCAAAGATCAAGCCCGGCGCGGGCACCGAATCGCTTTCGGGACGAAACTCGATCACGCCGCTCAGCTCCTGGGCCTTCACGTCAGCATGAAGAATGCCGTTCTTGCGCGACAGACTGGCGTTGACCTTGTGGATCGAGCGCCCCTTCCATTCGAGCGCATCCGCCTGCAGATTGCCACGCGACGGCAGATATTCGAGCGCCGTGTTGTCGACCGCGGTCGCCGGTGTTTTGGCACCCGCCTCGGCCGCCGGTGGTGCGTTGAGCAACGCCGCCCACTGGTCGACGTCCACGTCGCCCAGCACCAGGTCTGCCGTCACGCCCGTTTCGGGCAAACGCAGCGCCTCGCCGGGGCGCTGGCCCACGCCAATGGCACCGCGCAGCACCTTGCTGGGCTCGTGACCTTCGCCCAGATTGCGCACGTATTGCACGGAGCCCACATTCGTCACATTCACCGTGATCTGGTCCTGCAGCAGCGCGTGGACGTTGGCGGCCGATCCCGTACCTGTGCCCGATTCCGCTTGCGCGGCGGCGGCCGCCGCCACCGAATGCGCGGTGAGTTGCGTCTCGTACCGCACCGGCACCGTGCTCTGTGCGGGCTTGCCCAGCGGTGCGGGCAAGTGGATCGCCATGCCCTGCAGCGAGGTGTCCACCACCAATTCGGCGATGCCGTGGCGCACACCGACCTCGACGGAATACGGCGTGCTTCCCTGTGCGTGCCGGGCCAATCGGGCGAGCGGCCCCAGCGATTCGACCGCGCGAAGACCTTCGGCGGTGGCCGTGCCCTGCGCGCGCACCTGCACCGCAGATTTCAGTGCCGCCTGTGATGCCGGCAGAGTGCGCATGCCGCCTTCGAGCCGCACGTCGCCCCCCAGCGCCTTGCCCTGCACGCCCACCAGCGAAAAGCCCACCTCGGAAAACTGCACCGAACCCTGGGCCTGCGTGATCTCCGGCACATCCGGCGTGAACTGCACATCGTTGCCCGCCAACTGCACATTGCCCTGCACCTTCGAGTGATCGATGTGGTCGATCGGCAGGCTCAGTTGCAGCTTGAGGTCGGCATTGCCGTTGACCTTGGCGGCATCCAGCGCGTGCTCCGTGAGCTTCGAGATATGGGATTGAGCGACCAGCCCCAGCATGTCGGCGAGCGGTCCGCGCGCGTTGGCATCGACCCCCACCACGGGATGTTCGAGGTCGGGAATCTGCGCGCTGGTGTTGAACATCTTCACCTGCGCCAGCCCGCCCAGCGTGCCGTTCGCGTTGTTCACGTGCATGCTCGAGCGGTCAAACACCAGCTCGCCGGACAGCCCGGTGAGCACCGGCCAGGGCAGCTCGCCCGCCGGCTGAATCGAGGTTGGCACATAGGCGTAGTTGACGTTCTTCACCTGCGCGGCAATGCGGAACTCGCCCAGACCCGGCTTGCTGAAAGGGAAGTCATGCAGATCGCCCTTGACGCGGAACTGCACCTTGGTGGCCACTCCCTTGGTCACCGCGTCGCGCACATAGTGGCGCGTGAGGTCGGGAATGCCGAGCGGAAGATAGCGGTGCACGCGCGTGCCATCGGCGCGCGTCGCCTCGCCCGACAACTCCAGCACGCCGGGAAAGCGCGAGCCGGCCGATGACTTGCGCGGATCCGCCGTGCGCCACGCAATGCGCGCCTCGCCGGCCGCATCGGCATTGGCAAAGCTCAGGTTCTGCGCATCCACCGCAATCTGCTCGCCATCGATTTTCCAGTTCACGGTGGCCGACAGGCGCTGCAGCGGAATGCGCGGCTCTTCAAACACGCCCGGGAACGTCAGCGAACCATCCGCGATCGACAGGTTGGCGTTGCCGCCGGCCTGCGTCATCGCAAACTTCACGCGTGCGCCCTGCATTCCCGGAATGGCATCGGGCGCGCCGCGTGCCGGTGGTTTGGCACTGCCCAGCGCCAAACCTTCGATCACCCCATTCGCCTGATACTGCTGCGCCTCGCTCAACGGGCCGTGCCAGCTGGCCTGCAGGTTCTGGACCAGACCTTGCGGCGCGAGCTGGCGCAGTCTGTCATGCACCGCGCTGTCCAGCGGCAGGCGCTGGGCGATCTGTGCGAGCACCGCCAGATTCAATTGGCTCGCGCGCAGTTCGCCCTGTTCCTTGGATACGACCTTGGACGCCAGCTTGGATTCGGCCTTGGATTCGGTCTTCAACGGCGTCGAGGAAGCCTGCCCGGTTTGGCGCAGGAACAGATCGGCCGCGGGCCAGTTCAGCCCGTCGTCGGTCACAAAGCTCAGGTTCTGCGCGCTCGCCTCGTAGCCGTTGTCAAACTGCTGCAGACCGATGCGTCCGGTGAGGGATCGCAAGGCGAGTGGCTGGAGTTTCTTGCCCAGCGTCGCCCGCACTTGAGTGAGTCCAAGGTCGGCCACTCCGCCCACCACCTCGCCGCGGCGCACGTCGACCCAGGCGCGCACGGCACCGTGGCCCTCGCTGACCTTCAGCGTGCCGAGGTCGGCATATTGATTGAGGCGCGAGACGTCTCCGCTCGGCAGATCGGCGTAGACCTGCCCGCTCCAGGTCTGCCAATTGCCGTTGCGCACCGACCAGACCGGCTCGCGAAACTCGCCGCGCAGGCTGAAGCGCTCGCCCCAACCCTTCGGCGGCGTGGCATCGAGCCGCACGCCATGCCGCCAGGAGCCGTTGCGCAGAACCAGGTTCACGTCGGACAGCTCGAGCGGCGGCGCGCCGCGCAGCTCGTCGGTCCAGCGCAGCTTGCCGTGAAGAATCGCGACCTCGGCCTGGGAAAACACCCAATCGGCGGCCGAGTGGTCACCGCCGCCGCCGCTGCCCTGGATGGGCAGGCCCGCGACGTGGATCTGGCCTTCTGCATCGCGGCGCACATCGAGCTCGGGACTGTTCAGGTACAACTGCTCGAAACCGAGATGCAAAAGCGAGCGTGGAGAGATCGCCGCCACCACCTGCGGAAGGCGCAATGCCTCACGACCGCTAGGGTCAAGCAATTGCACATCGGTGAGCTCCAAAGTGGGGATCAGATCATCGCTGCGCGCTGACAGACCACCGATTCGCACGGGAACCCCTAATGCCTTCTCGGCTTGGGTTTGTACCTGCAGACGGAAATCTCCGATACGCGGCACAATGAAGCCGTGCAGTAAGCCCCAGGCGACAGCAACCAGCAGCCAGAACGCGAGCAACAGCCAAAGTGACCATCGAGCAAAGCCTGCAAACAACCGCAGCAAACGTGAAGGATGGGATGGCGTCTCGGTCATGGCAGAAGGTGAATATGGATGGAATTATGACCCGCCATGTCTTCTGGGGTTCTGTGCAGATGGTGTCGTGATGTACAGCCGTGCTGCAAGGCCGGCTGCAACTCCGCTCTGACCGTGCGCCATGCGCCCCCCGACATGCAGCAGAAGCCTTTCACAAACTCTTCCATTTCAAGCCGCGACACACCCCTCGCAGAGCATTCCCGGTTCTTTCAGCGCCTGCATCGGCGGTATGAACCGGAGATGGCCCTCCTGCCACCCGGTGTGCCGACCCGCGACACGATGAATCAGACCTGCGATGCGTTGCTCGCTCGCGGGCATGATCTGGGTGCCGCGTTGCGTATCCTGCGCCAATTGGTGATGGAGCGACTGATCCATCTCGACTGCGAATGCCAGGTGCCGCTGGAAGACATCTGTCTGCCCGTGACCCATCTGGCCGAAATGGCCCTCGACCGTGCCTGCATTGCCGCCCGCGCCGATCTGGACAGCCGCCACGGCGCGCCGCGCGGACCCGAAGGCGAGCCCGTGCAGTTCTGGGTGATCGGCATGGGCAAACTCGGTGCCCGCGAGCTGAATGTCTCGAGCGACATCGACCTCATCTACGTTTATGAACACGACGGCGAAACCGCCGGCCTGCCCGACGGCCGCGGCAAACTGTCGAATCACGAATATTTCGCCCGCGTCGTCAAGGCCATCTACGCTTTGGTGGGCGAGACGAC
>CALMCS010000552.1 GCA_937862875.1 uncultured Comamonadaceae bacterium | reverse complement strand
CAACGCATGGCGCCCTATATCGTCATCTCAAAACGAAGACTGCCGAAACAAGCACAGCCCCAAAATCCGTCAGAGGCCAAGTTCAAGCAGCAACAAAGAACTCAAAAAACTCAATCAACAACGAGCCACGTTTTGGAGGGCTGTGGGGTGGGGTAGGCTTAGTACGTTGCCTGTGCCGGCTATCAGGCCGTGTTCGCGTAGGTGCCTTAGGACGCGCGAGAACGTCTCTGGCGCGATCCCCAATTGCGCCGCAATCAACCGCTTACGCTGCTGCAGCGTGACCTGCAGGCTGCCATCGGCCGCGGGTGCGGCATTGCGCAGCAGCCACTGCGCGCAGCGCGCCTCGGCGTCCTGCGCCAGGCGGCTGACCGCCAATTCGGTTTGCTGGCAGTACCCGGCGGCCATGTCGCGGACCAGTGTCTGGGTTTCCGGTGACAGACCCAGATAGGCCTTGCGGAACGCCTCCAGCGGGATGCGGCGCATGCTGACCAGCGACTCCGCCACGATGTCTACGGGATAGGTCTGCTCCATGATGAACGGCGCGGCATCCAGCCAGATGGGGCCTTCGACCATGCCGAGTTGATGGCGCAGTTGACCGGACTCCAGCAGGCCGAACAGAACTCTCCCGCTTTCCAGATAGATCACGCTGTCGGGCTGCTGCGAACGTTCACGCAGCACACGGCCCGCTGGGATGAATTCGAGCGGGATCGTTGATTGAAGTGCGGTGAGTGGGACCATGGGGCATAACTGTGCAGGCTGCTCGGCTATTCAACATTGAGACAAGTCAAAAATCGTGTAGCAAACGGGTCCAGGCAGGGCGAACCCTGATTTGGTGAGAAACAAACAACACTTATTGCGAAAAATCAAAATAAAGCTGGCGGCACGATGTTTGCTTTTCGACAATTTACCTACCGACACAAAATAGTCATCAATTCAGAGTTTCCGATCACGGTTCTCAATTCCGCCACCCCACTTGGCGACCCACTTTTACAGCAGGAGAAATCATGAAAAAAACGATGCTGGCCTTCGCGGCCGCGACCCTCTGCACCACCGGTGCCTTCGCTCAGAGCTCGGTGCAAATTTCCGGCATCAGCGACATCTACGTCGGCTCGATGAAGATGGCAGGCGATGCCAATCGCACCAATGTAGTGAATAGCGGCGGTCTGACCACATCGTGGATCGGCTTCACCGGCACCGAAGATCTGGGTGGCGGCCTGAAGGCGAAGTTCCAACTGACTTCGTTCCTGCAGACCGATACCGGCACACAAGGCCGCTTCCCTGGCGACACCTTCTTCTCGCGCGATGCCAACGTCGCTCTGGAAGGCGCATTCGGTTCGGTCCTGCTGGGCCGCTGGATGGCTCCGAACTTCCTGCCTTCCGTGATCGCCAACCCGCTGGGTGATTCCTTCGTGTTCTCGCCGCTGGTGCTGCACATGAACGTGCCACTGTTCAACCAAACCGGTTGGGCCGCAACGACTCCTGCCGACACCGGCTGGAGCAACCAGATCGCTTACAGCACGCCCGATATCGGCGGCTTCAAGGCCAACCTGCAGTACCAATTCGGCGAGCAGACCGGCAACAACAGCAAGAAGAACGTCGGCGCGAACTTCTTCTACTTCGGTGGCCCTCTGAGCCTGACCGGCTTCTACGAGCGCGCTCAGATCAGCAACCCAGGCTCCGGCACCTACCTCGGCACGACCAAGACGGCCTGGATGCTGGGCGGCGCGTATGACCTGAAGATGGTGAAGCCTTACCTGAGCTACGGCCAGTCCGAAGCCGACAACACCGACATCACCGCCAAGACTCTGCAAGTCGGCGCATCCGTGCCACTGGGCGCAGGTGCACTGGTCGGTTCGTGGGCCAAGACCAAGCTGTCTG
>CALMCS010000551.1 GCA_937862875.1 uncultured Comamonadaceae bacterium | reverse complement strand
CTAGGGCCTGTTAACACATTCTCAGTCCATCTGCGACAAGCACGAAGCTGATGAAGCCGAGGAACATGAGATCGAGTTTCTCGAAGCGCGAGAAGATGCGCCGGTAACCCTTGAGGCGACGAAACAGTCGCTCGACCTCATTGCGGCGCTTGTACATGGCCCGGTCGTATTCCCAAGGATCAAGGCGTTTGCTGGTCGGGGGCACGACCGGAATGAATCCCAGGTCCAGAGCAAGTTGGCGGGTTTCATTGCCTTCGTATGCCCGGTCCATGAGCAAATGAACGGGTCGGCTTGTCGCCCCGAGGCTGCTGAGCAAACGCCTGCCTTCAGGTGCGTCGTGCGCTTGTCCTGGCGAGAGGCAGAACGTCACGGCCGTTCGAGCATCCGCGGCAACCATATGAATCTTGGTGTTCCATCCGCCTCGGGACTTGCCGATGGACTGAGGGCCGTTTTTTTTAACGCTCCGGTGCCGTCTGGGTGGACCTTGATGCTGGTGGAGTCCAGCGAGACCGCCTCAATCTTGATGCGCACGACCTGGGCCCGCTGCAATTCCTCGAACATGCGATCGAGTACACCGGCCTTGGTCCAGCGGTTCATGCGCGTGTAGATCGTGTGCCAGTTGCCGAACCGTTTGGGCAGTCCACGCCACTTGCAGCCATGCTCGGCCACATAGAGGATGGCGTTGACTACCTGCAGGTTGCTCAGGCTGACATTGCCGCGCTGCTTGGGCAGACAGTGCTCGATGGTGGCGAATTGCTCGGGTGTGATCTCCATGCCAGAGATTGTCCCGCGCAGTCGCAGAAATCGCCATTAGTGTTAACACGCCCTAACTCCAGGAGCTTCACGATGCACCATCTTCATTCCCACCGCGCCCGGCAGCAACGTGCCACCACCATCGCCATCACGCCATCGGTCACCCGCTGGCACCCCGCGGCGCGAGCCGCTGGTTGGACACTGCTGGCCATGACGCTGACCGTCTTCGTGGTGTTCAGGCTCGGCTGACCACCGCCATCCACCGCTCTCCATGGCCCCTTAAGGAGGACCAAGCCAATGAACCACCCAGTTTTCCGGCACTACCCCCGCAACAGCCCTCAGGCCGCCGGGCGCATCCTGGCCACCGCCTTGCTCGCCAACGGCGACATCAAGGATGTCGAATGGCAGCGACTGGCCGACACGCAGGCCTTCGAACGGCTCGATCTGCATGGCCTGCAATGGCATGTCGTTCTGGACGAGTTGTGCCAGGACCTGATGACCGGTGTTCGCCCGGGGCGGGATATCCTGATCGACGGCCCGACGCTCGCTGCCTGGCTGGACGAGATCGATAACGTCGCGTTGCAGGCGCTGGTGATCAAGCTTTGCGCTCAAGTCATCGAGGCCGACGGCGAGGTGCACCCGGGCGAGTCGATGTTGTTGCGCGCGGCACTTGAGCGGTGGGTGCTGCCGATGGAAGACCAGGAGTGTGTCGAACCACTGGTCTACGGCCTCGACTTTCAGGTGGTGCCGCGCCCTGGCATCTCGATGCCGGGCTAACGTTCGATCAAGCATCAGGTGATTCCCCTTCCCCCATTCTCCATTCCCGAGGCCGGCCGCGCTGCAGCGCTGTCGGCCTTGTTGTTTGTCGAGCTAACCAACAAAGGCATAATTCCCGCAACAGCTTGTCTGCTGTGCGAAGAAGGAACAACATGAAACATGTCTACTTGGCCCTGCTGCTCGCCATGACGGCTGTCGTTTTTCTCTTCAAGTTCCAGAACCTCGACACTGTGACCGTGCAGTTCCTGTCTGCGAGCTTGACGCTACCGCTGTCGTTGCTGCTGCTGGCGGTGTACGTGCTGGGCATGCTGACGGGAGGCACGCTCCTGTCCATGGTTCGCAGCTGGGTGCGCGGCGCCACCTCGAAACCTCCCTTGAGCAACTGAGCCATGGCGACTTTGCGGCAATGACTTTTCTTCTGTTCGCGGGGGGGCTCCTGGCCTTGGTTGCCGGCGCCTTCATCCTCGTGCGCGGTGCGTCGCTCCTGGCATTGCGCCTGGGTCTGTCGCCGCTGGTGGTGGGTCTCACGGTGGTGGCTTTTGGCACCAGTGCACCGGAGATGGCCGTGACAACCGGCGCAGTGCTGGCCGGGCAGGGCGGGCTGGCGGTGGGCAACGCCGTGGGCAGCAACATCTTCAACGTGCTGTTCGTCCTGGGCCTGGCCGCGCTCATCACGCCGCTGGCGGTGCACCGGCAAGTCATCCGCCAGGAGGCGCCGATCATGATCGGCGGCGCCGTGTTGCTCATCGTCCTGGGCCTGGACGGATCGTTGGGGCTGTTCGACGGATCGCTGCTGCTCGGCCTGCTGATGGCCTACACCGCGTTCCTGGTCCGGCAGTCGCGCGCGGAGCCGGCCGCGACCGGTCCCGACGAGTACGCCGACACACTGCAGCCGGCCAAGGCGGGGCGGTGGGACGCCCGGCTGCCGGCACAGCTCGGTCTGATCGTCGCCGGGCTGGTGCTGCTCGTGCTGGGATCGGATTGGCTGGTGCAGGCGGCAGTCATCTTCGCGCGTGCACTCGGTCTGTCGGAGGTGATCATCGGCCTGACCATCGTCGCCTCGGGCACTTCGCTGCCGGAGGTGGCGGCATCGGTAGTGGCCAGCCTCAAGGGCGAACGCGACATCGCCGTGGGCAACGTGGTGGGCAGTTGCGTGTTCAACCTCTTTGGCGTCGTTGGCCTGGGGGCCGTCGTGGCGGCTGTGGGCACCGGTGCCGCGCTGCCGCTGCCGCCGGACGTGGCCCGGTTTGATCTGTGGGTCATGCTCGCCGCACTGGTGGCTTGCCTGCCGGTCTTCCTGACCGGTCGCGAGATCGCCCGTTGGGAGGGCGGCCTGTTCCTGGGCTACTACGTCGCGTATGTGGCCTACCTGGTGCTGGCGGCGCAGCGCCATGACGGCGTCCAGGCCTTCGGCGACGCGATGCTGGGGTTCGTGGTGCCGCTGACCATCGTCACGCTGGGCGTGACGATGTTGCGGCGGGCGGGGCGCTGAGCGTGGGCACGCCGCTTCTGAGCTCGGCGGCCGATGGCGGCATGGGGCTGGCCTCTCGTGCCGCCTTCACGGCGCTGCCTCTGGCCGCGCTGGGCGTCGTGGTGGGCATGTTGTTGTGGCTGCAGCTGCCGACGGGTGGTGCGCTCGAGTGGATACCGGCGCTGGGCATCTCGCTGGCCTGGCGCATCGACGGCCTGGCGGTGCTGATGCTGCTGATGATCACGGCTGTGGGCAGCGCGGTATTCGTCTACGCCGGCGGCTACTTCGCAAGCCACCCGGGGCAACGGCGGCTGTTCGTGCAGCTCACGCTGTTCATGGTGGCGATGATCGGCTGCGTCACTGCTGACAATCTGTTCACGCTCTTCCTGTTCTGGGAAGCCACCAGCGTGCTGTCCTTCCTGCTCGTCGGCTTCCACCATGAACGCGCGGTCAGCCGCAAGGCGGCGCAGCAGGCGCTGCTGGTGACAGGCACCGGCGGCCTGGCGCTGCTGGCGGGCTTGATCCTGATCGGGCAGGTGATGGGCACCAGCACCATCAGCGTGATCGTCGAACGCCTGCCGGCCACCGCGCCCACCCCGCTGCTGACGGCGGGTGTCCTGTTGGTGATCGTGGGCGCCTTCACCAAGAGCGCGCAGTTCCCGTTCCACTTCTGGCTTCCCAACGCGATGGCCGCGCCAACACCGGTGTCGGCCTACCTGCATTCGGCCACGATGGTGAAGCTGGGTGTGTACCTGCTGGCGCGGCTGGACGCCGGCCTCGACGACTGGCTGCTGTGGCAGGTGCTGCTGCAGGGCGCGGGTTCGATCACCGCCGCCTGGGGCATGGTGCTGGCGCTGCGCGAGCGCGACCTCAAGCGCATCCTGGCCTGGTCGACGGTGGCCACGCTGGGCACCTTGGTGGCGCTGGTGGGCATGCCAGGCGAAGGTGCTGCGGTGGCTGTGGGCGCGCTGCTGCTGGCGCATGCGCTGTACAAGGCGCCGCTGTTCTTCGTCGCTGGCAATGTCGATCATGGCACCGGCACCCGCATCATCGACCGACTGGGCAACCTGCGCCACGCCATGCCGTGGACCGCGGCGGCGGCGGCGCTGGCCGGCATGTCGATGGCCGGCATCCCCTTGTCGTTCGGCTTCGTGGTGAAGGACCTGATCGGCGACGCCAAGGCGGCCGACAACGTGCTGGCTTTCGCGCCGCTGGCCAACACGGTGTTCTCGGCCATCGCGGTGGCCGTGGCCGGTGTCGCCGCCGTGCGCGTGTTCTGGCACCGCGCGCCCGAGCCCGCGCTCACCGGCGTGCATGAGGCCGGTCCCGCGCTGGTGCTGCCGCCCATGGTGCTGGCCGGCTTCGGCGTCGCGCTGGGGCTGTT
>CALMCS010000550.1 GCA_937862875.1 uncultured Comamonadaceae bacterium | reverse complement strand
GTTACCTGTGGCACGTCGATACCGCTTGCCAAGGCGGCCCGTGCGCGATCGTCTGGGCGAACACGCAGCAGGGCCTGCACCAGGTCGGCAGGCGCGGTTGCCGCAAATTCAGACTTCACGCGCACAGCTTCTTCGATACGATCAAGCAGCACCTGCAAATCAAGCCAGCCCAATGAGTCGGTCGGAGTAGCAAGTAACGCGCGACGCGGCGCGCGGCCACTGGTCATCGCGACGAGCTCACGCATACGCATGATGAAACTCGGTAGGGGCGAACAATCCTCCGCCAAAGTGCACGCAATCGGATCGCCGTCGGGAAGAAACGCCCCATTCTCATATTTGGTGGCTTGGTAGAACGTTTGAGGTAAAAACTCCGTCTCCGGCTCTACCGCACTCACCAACAACGCTGCGGCGAAATGCTCCTCGTTGCGAGCAAACAGCGAACGCGCGCGCTTGAGCAACGGGGCCACCACAGTCGCCGCGTCCCGAGACTCGGCAAGCCACGCCATGGCCAGTTCAAACTCGAGGGCATCGTCGCCCGCTTCCAACAAGGCCGCGTAGCGCTCCAATGCCGTGTCGTCCGTCCATGGGGTCAGTGCTTCGGGCTGCGGGGTGCTGACCGCGTGCATGGAGTCAAGCTGCGCGACGGGAGCAGGCGTTTGGCTTTCCGGCAGCAACTGCGCCACCACCGCCGGCGCGAGCGCGTCCCGCGCGGCATGGGCCAGGTCCTCGCGTCCCAGCTTTTGGAGCGCCAGAATGCAGGCGCGCTGCACGTCGGCATGGGCATGCCCCAGACCCGGCAGGAGCGCGTCGGCCATCACGTCGACACCTAACTCGCCGGTCGCAGCAATGCCCTGCAGCATGCGCACTACGCTGATCGCAGCAGCTTTCGGCCCCGAGAATGCGCCCCCGCTCGCCTCTACAAACGCGGCCGCATTGAGCCGCCCCGCCTTGAACACCGCCTCGAGTTGCTTCACGCCCAGCGACAGAGTCGCCGTCACCGAAGAGCCGAGACACAGCAACAGCAAATCCTGATCCGCGGCCGCTTCCTCTGGCGTGGGTTCGAGCGCCGAGTACACACGCGAAAACCAGCCCGCGCGATACGAGGAAAAGTCCCGGTTGAGCGCCTCCAGACAGCAGCGCAGGACTCGCTTGCGCTCTATCGTTCCTTCGTTGCTGAGCAACACCACCGTGTGGTGCCAGTTGAGGTTTTCGATGGAGAACTTGTCGACGTTTGCCAGCGAAATTTCACCGCCACCTTCCACTTCGAAGATGCGCCAGAACACCTCATTGCGCAGCTCGTGATCATGGCGCAACAGGCACAAACGGATCTCCGGTTGACGGCGTCCGCCGAGGTGCCCGATCATCGCCAACACATAGTCATCCGAATGTTCCAGGCGCGTATCACCAAACAATTCGCACAGGCGGATGCCCACAAAATCCGGACTCTGAAACCAGCGCTTCGTCATCTCGCTCAGGGTGTGCTGGCTCACATTCCAAGGCGTTGCATTGCGTTCCTGCGCATCCTCGGTGCCGAGCATGAGATCGTAGAGGGAGCGCAGCGTGGCACCCTCCGCGATCAACTGCCCACTCTCCCGCCAGAGTTCGTACAGGTGCTGGTAAGTTTTCATGTTCAGGTCTCGATGGGTAGGGCTGCCTCGGCCTCGACAGCCGCTTGCCGCAATAGTTCGGTGTTGTGGGGCGTGATGGCTTGCAATGCACGAATCGACACCGCCTGCGCCGACGCGCCTTTGCTCCGCGCAGCGAGTGATTCGGGTACCGCCAATGGGGTTCCGTACTCGCTCGACAAGCGCGCAGCCAACTCCACCACCTTGCCCGCTTGCGTGAGCGGTTTTCCGTCTGCGCCATGCAGCGCGGGCAGCAAACATTCCAGCGTTTTCAGCACGCGAAATCCGGCGATCGCACTGATCGACGCCGCATCCGACAAGGTCTGCGCAACACGCCCGGCCATCACGAAATCATCTGCGAGATGCGCCGACACTTCGTGCGCAAAGGACTGCGGATTCAACAGGCCGCTGGCCGCCAACTGCGCAACCGCCTCGGCAGCTTGAGCCCGGTGTTCTGGCATTTTGGCGGACGCGGCCAACGCCAGCGCGGAATAGCCAGGCCCGTTCAGCGCTCGCCTCGACGCGCCCAGCGCTGCCATCAACGCAGCCATGCCGCGCACATTCAGCACTGCCATCGCCGCGTACAGCATGGGGTGGAAATGCGCGGCCAGGGTATCCGGGTTGTCGCGCAGCATCCATGCGGTCCATTGCAGGAGCTGGTCGTAACCATCTTGCTCGCGCGCCTCCTGTGCCCGGAAGGTGAACTCTCGCGCCACCTCGCTCACGTCCAGCGCTGCCCATTCACCTGGCACGAGCGTCCCGGCGGCGGTGAGCCAAAAGGCCTTGGCTCCGTCGCCCAGCACCTCCAAGTCGCGCGAATAACGGCCCTCTCCGGGTGGCGTGATGCGGCGCTCCCACACGAAATTCTGCGCGTCAATCACATTGAGAAACGGGCATGACAGGCCCTTGCTTCGTGCCTCGAACAGGTCGCGAAACTGCTGCGCGAGCAAGGCCATAGGTGCGCGTGTTTTCTGAAATTGGTAGCCACTGCGGACGGTCCAGGTCTCCACCACCTGGTAGTCGCCCGTGGCGGGATCGAAGCTACTCATGTTGCCCGAACTGTCGCGCATTTCTGCACCTTCAGGATCCAGTTCGCCTTTCTGCACTACGACATGCGTTCCATAGCCCTTGAATACCGCTGGCTGCTGCGCGAGCAACACCGTGGCCAGCAACCTGCGCGGCGCAGCGCCGCTGGCATCCCAGACCGTTTCGATCACCTCGCTGGCGCGATGGGCAAGTTCCGATGGCAGCGACAATTGCGGATGCTCCGCCCAGTAGGCCATCACGCGCGGCAGATCTGCGCCGTTGCCCGCGCCTTCCAGGTGTTCGGCAACGAGGCCCCACATTTCATCCTGGCTGCGGATCGGCTCCGGCGTTGAATCCCGTACCGACAACGCGCTGAGCACTGGCACAGGCGCTCGCACGGTCACGGGCACCACCGCGTCGGACGCTGTCATCGCAACAGGCGCTTGCGCTCTTTCCAAGTCAGCGCCCAGAAAAAGAAAACGCTTTCTCGCCAAGGCGGCGAGTTCGATGGGCATGGTCTCCAGCGCGGGTGGCAGTATGTTCTTCAGCCGTTCTTCGCGCTCGGCCGATGCCGCCAGATCCGCAAGCAGTTCAAGCTGCGCCTTGACCAGTTTCTTTTCCGAGCGAGCCAGCACATCGGCAGAAGCCTCGATGAGCGCGTCGGCATCAAAGGACGCATGCTTCACCACCCGTGCCAGCATGTCCTGCGCGAGCCCTACCGCCGTGCTCGGTGCCGTTGCCAACACCGCAAGATAGGTGGGCACACGATCCAAAATTTCCTGGGGTTGCGGATCGATCAAGCGATGCACGCGCAGATACCAAAGAATATTCTTGGCTGAAAAGTCATTGAGCAAGGCACCGAGGCTGTCGTGGAGAAGTCGTTCCCTGAAGCCTGGCTCCGTTGCGCACAGCGTGACGATGACATGGTTCCACGCCTGCGGTGCCCAGTCTGTGAGTAGATAGCTCGCACCCATGCCCTCAACCCGGAAGAACTCCCAGAACGCGCGCATGCCAAAACCGCCGTGCTGGCGCATGCGCATCAGAATGCTCTGAGCATCCTTGGTCACGTCGGTGCGGTCTCGCGAGATGTCTTGGCCCAACCAGTTCGGGAGACGATCCATATACGTTGGTGCATCACAGAACAGCGAGCGCTCGGCCTGCAGCTCCACGCTGATCCCCAGAACATCTGCGCCCAGCACGGGAAACGCCTCCGCCGCTGCGTGGCAGTAAGCAAGCAACCATTCATCCGTTCTCCCGCGTGCCGCCAGCTTGACGGACTCCACGTCCAAGGATTGGACCTTCGCCAAAGTATCGGCAACCAACTTCGGCTTTCCCAATGCCACGAGTGCATAGCTGGCGCGCAGCGTTGCGCCTTCTGCGTTGAACCATCGCGTCGGCGGCAAAGTCTTGGCAAGCGCAGCGCGCTCCTCCTCGCTCGCACCCGCAAGTGCCTTGTCGAGCAGGCTCGTGTCCTGCGGGTTGCTGTCCCTCTCGGCGTCCCGGAGCAATGCGCGGCGATCCATCAAACTCAAAATCAAGCTCATGCCTCGGTCCCCGCAAAGCGCACCGGATCGAGAAAGATGCGCACCGCCAGCGTGTGCTTGCAAGGCCCGCGGGTGCCCTTGTATTTGGCGTACCAGGGACAGGTGCAGCGATCGTCTGCGGCCTCGGTGCCGAGCACCACGCGGTAACGCTGATCGCCCGATGTCACCGCGAATTGCTCCGCGCCATCGCTTTGCACACTGGCATCGGCCACCAGCTTGCGCGCATCGGCCAGGCGGGGATGCATGGTGTCGAGCAAACCGCTTTGCACCGGCAGGGGCCGATGAAAATAGGCTCCCGTCGCCAGGTCGAAGCCCACCTGCCCGCTCGATGCGAGCACGCTCAGCGCTGCGGCGATCTGGGCTTCGGGCAGCAGCGCCCGGACCGCGAGTTGGGCGATGTCAATGCGCGGCTCCAGAGCCAGCAGGCTCGATACGAATTCGGCATCCTCCGTGGCATCGCCGCCCGCAATCAAATGCAGCACCGAGCCCTCGCCCGAGAATCCGCGCGATTTTTCTGGGCTCAACGCGATGGTGAGGCGCGCGCCCGGCAGCTCCAGCACCCAGGCGCTGGGCAGCGGCATCGCGCCTGCGCTCGCGTCGGGGCCGTAGGCACGCAAGGCGGTGGCGTGGCGCATCAGCGGCTCCAGCACGCGCAGGCGCTCTGGCCCGGCCACGCAGACCGCGCCTGTCGCGGCCGTTGAGGCGAGACGCAGCGAACGCGCGGCCTGCACCGCCCACATCACCGTTTTGGTGGCCGACGATTTGGGCAACGCCTGTATGAATTGCCGCGCCTGCGCGGCGTTGAGCTCGTGGCGCAGGGTCATGCCCGCGGCGAGCATCTGGGTTTCGGCAAAGCCTTTGAGCCAGCGCTTGGGCAGTGGCACCTTGTCTTCCACCACTTCACCGCGCGGTGTGCTGACGCGCAGCGCATCCGATCCCACATTCAGATGCAAGGGCTCGGACGCGCGCACCGTGGCAAGCGCCTGGCGCAGCGGCGGGTTCACATCCACATTCGTCACGCCGGTGGTCATGTGCATGGCGTCGAGCGCCGAGGCATCCACATCGAGCCGCGCATACACGCCGCAGCACGCGCTGAACGACTCAAAGCGCAGGCCCTCGGCGGTGGCGGTCACCACCGGATCGGCGGCGCGCAGAATCGCGGCCAGCGAGTTGGGCGGTACATAGAAACGGGTACGGGCCACGCGCGCCAGCAGCAAGATGGCCTGCGCGACGATCACCGGTTGCTCGACGAAGCCCGAGAAAAAATGCGGGTGCGCAACGCTGCCCGATACCCCGATGCCGCCACTGGTGGCCAGATCGAGTTCCGCTTGGTCCGCCGACTGATTCAGGCGCGATGGAGAGAGGTAGCGATAGGCGAGTTGCTCGGTCATGGTGCGTATGAGTCGATTCGTTCAGGTCCTTGGTCTCGAGCATTCTTGCATAGGCACCAGGGCAGCCCGGGAGCCTGACGACGTCGTCTCCCGCCACACCCATGTCCTTTCCAGACGCTTGCCGTTGACCGGATTCGAGCGTGGCGGATCGTTGATCGCGTTGCGATCATGCACGCTCCCGCCACAAGCGAAACCAGGAGTAAAGAAGTGCTTTTTTCTGTTCCATCCTCGCGCGCATCGGTCCGACCGCGCCGTTCCTCTTGTACCAACGTGGCGCTGGCCACCCTGTTTCTCGCTTGTGCGGGTAGCAGCGGTGCGGCCTTCGCCCAGAAGTTCTATACCAACGAGTCGCTGACGCCACAAAAGCGCGCAGCCGCCACGGCACCCGCACCCGCACCCGTGACCTTGCTGCTCCCGCTGCCCAGCGCGTCCACACCGCCCACTGCCACGGG
>CALMCS010000549.1 GCA_937862875.1 uncultured Comamonadaceae bacterium | reverse complement strand
GTGCTCAGCCCAGACCGGCGTCGTCAACGCCAAGGCATGCCGTCAGGCAGACGGAGATGAGTCCCGAGATGAAGGTCTGTCCGTTCTGCGCCGAGCCTATTTTGAGCAAGGCGATCAAGTGCAAGCACTGCGGTAGCGATCTGCGGTGATGTACTGCTGCGGGCGATTGGGCGGGCAGCTCGGCAATTCAAGCGCAAAAAATAGTCTTCAGCGTGGCGATGAGCTTCGCGACATCCGGATTCCCAATCCGGTAATACAGCGTTTGCGCTTCGCGGCGGAAGGTCAGCAGGCCTTCGTCGCGCATGCGGGCCAGGTGTTGGGAGAGGGCGGACTGGCTCAGTGGGACCTGTTCCAGCAGGGCGCCCACGGACATTTCTTCGTGTTCGATCAGCAGGCACAGCACGATGAGTCGGTGTTCGTTGCCTACCGCGCGCAGCATCGCGGCGGCTTGGCTGGCGCCTTCCTGCAGGAACTTCTGTGAGTCCTTGGCTGAGCTCTTTGACATGGCGATTGATGGTGCTGCGTGCTTGTAATTTAGATGAATCTAATTTAGCATGATCTAATTAAATGTCAATCACCATGACGGTTGCTACGCTTTCTTGCGCCGTTCTTTCGAGGTTTCGCCATGTCCCACTCCGCGCAGATTCAAGCCTTTTTTGACGAACAGACCGGTACGGTGACGTACCTTGTGTTCGATCCTGTGACTCGGGTGGCCGCGGTGATCGATCCGGTGCTGGACTACAACCATCGCAGTGGCAAGGTGGCTACGGCGTCGGCGCAGCGGGTGCTTGACGCGGCCCATGGTCTCGGGCTGACGATCGCGTGGATTCTGGAGACGCATGCGCATGCGGATCACCTCAGTGCCGCGCCTTTCATGAAACAGAAGACGCAGGCACCTGTGGCCATTGGTGCGCACATCACGGCGGTGCAGGACATTTTTCGGTCGGTGTTCAATCTGGATGATGTGTCTACCGATGGGCGTGAGTTCGACCGCCTGTTGCAGGAGGGGGACTCCTTGCCGCTTGGTGAGTTGGTGATCGACGTGCTGCACACGCCTGGACATACTCCTGCCTGCGTTTCCTACCGCATCGGCGATGCGGTGTTTGTGGGCGATACGCTGTTCATGCCCGACTACGGCACGGCGCGGGCCGACTTTCCCGGTGGGGATGCGCGGACGTTGTACCGATCCATTCGCAAGCTGTTGTCGCTGCCTGCGCAGACGCGGCTGTTCATGTGCCATGACTACAAGGCCCCCGGTCGTGACACCTATGCGTGGGAAACGACGGTGGCCGAGGAGCGGGAGCGCAATATCCATGTGCACGATGGCGTCGGCGAAGACGAGTTTGTCGCCATGCGTGAAAAGCGCGATGCCACGCTGGCTGCGCCCGTGCTGTTGCTGCCTTCCGTGCAGGTCAATATCCGCGCCGGTCACTGGCCGAAGGCCGAGAGCAATGGCGTGCGCTATCTGAAGATTCCCATGCGTGTGCAGTCGGAGTAAGCCGTCCAGTCCGTTTGCTTGATACGCTTTGAGTATCAACTTGCTGTGATTTGGTATTGGACGCAGTGAGGGGTGCCCCGAATAATCGCCGTGATTGAAAGACGGTTATTCGGAGACATCGATTGCAAAAGCAAAACCTTTCACCGCAGGCGGGACCGCTTGCGGGTGTGCGCGTGCTGGATCTTTCCAGCGTGGTGTTTGGCCCCTTGAGCAGTCAGGTGCTGGCGGATTACGGGGCCGAGGTCATCAAGATCGAAGCGCCGGCCGGTGACTCCACGCGCTATACCGGGCCCGCGCTCGAGCATGGAATGGCGGCCATGTTTCTGGGCTCCAATCGGAGCAAGAAGAGCGTGGTGCTCGATCTCAAGACCGCCGACGCCCGCGAGGCGCTGCATGCGCTGATCGCCACGGCCGATGTGTTCATGCACAGCATGCGGCCGCAAAAACTGGCCAAGCTGGGGCTGGATAAAGATACGTTACGCACCCGTTATCCGCGGCTGGTCTATGTGGGCCTGCACGGCTTTGGCGAGGACGGACCCTATGCCGGGCTGCCCGCTTATGACGATGTGATTCAGGGGATGAGCGGTCTTGCCGATCTGATGGATCGCCAGACGGGCGAGGCGCGTTACCTGCCGACGATTGCCGCGGACAAGACCTGCGGATTGGTGGGGGCGCACGCGATTCTGGCGGCCTTGTTCCAGCGCGAGCGTACCGGAGAGGGCTGCTTTGTCGAGGTGCCGATGTTTGAAACCATGGTGGGTTTCAATCTGGTCGAGCACTTCTACGGCATGCATTTCAACCCGCCGCTGAGCCCTCCGGGCTATCCGCGCGTGATGGCCGCCTCGCGCCGCCCCTACAAGACCCGCGATGGTTATGTCTGCATGATGCCGTACACCGACCTGCACTGGCAGCGCTTCTTTACCGAGGTGGGGGAGCCTGTATTGGCGACCGACGCGCGCTTTGTGAATCAGGCCGCGCGCACTAGCCACATCGATGAGCTGCTCGGCGTTCTGGGCCGCTTTGTTCAGTTGCACGACACGGCGCATTGGCTGGAGGTGTGCGATCGCCTCGAGATTCCCGCCGCTGCCGTGGCGCGCTTGGGTGACTTGCCCGATGACCCGCATTTGAAGGCGACCGACTTCTTCGTGTCGCTTGAGGACGATGCCATGGGCGAGGTGCGCTTTCCGCGTTCGTCCGTGCGCATGGACGGCGTGCAGGCACCGATCGGCATGCCTCCGCGGCTGGGAGAGCACACGGTCGCTTTGTTGAAAGAAGCGGGCCTGACCGATGCAGCCATCGCGGCTTTGAAATCCACAAAAAAGGAGACTTGAATGAGCAACCCGACACCACTGCCCAGCAGCGAGCAACTGAACCGCATCGCGCGCATGGGGCAGGGCTTCTATTGGCAGGACATTGAAGTCGGCCAGCAGTGGCGCACCTTCCGCCGCACGATCACCGAAAGCGATCTGGTGAACTTCATCAGCGTCACCGGCATGGTCGAGGCGATTTTCATCGATGCGGAATACGAGCAGGGCGCGATCAAGGGTCGACCCGTACCCGGTGCGCTCACCTACACGCTGATCGAAGGCTTCATTCTGCAAAGCATGATCCAGGGCACCGGTCTTGCGATGCTGGAGTTGCACCAGAAAATTCTTGGGCCGGTGCTGGTCGGAGACTCGATTCAGGCGCTCGTGGAAGTGACCGACATTCGCCCCACGAGCAAGAGCAATCGC
>CALMCS010000548.1 GCA_937862875.1 uncultured Comamonadaceae bacterium | reverse complement strand
CGACATATTGATGGCGAATTCCTTGGTGTCTTCAGGGATCTTGACGTTCTCTTCGACCAGCAGGAAGGAGCCTTGCTCGCGATCCAGGGTAAACATGGCAACGCCGTCGCCTACGGTCAGCACCAGAGTGGTCTGGGGGCCGTAGATGCAGTAACCTGCTGCGACCTGCTGGGTGCCGGGTTGCAGGAAGTCGTTGTCGTGAACGCCGGGGTGGCCTTCGGGCTTTTTCAGCACGCTGAAGATGGTGCCGATGCTGACGTTCACGTCGATGTTGGAGGAGCCATCGAGTGGATCGAACAGCAGCAGGTATTCGCCTTGTGGGTAACGGTTGGGCACCACGTAGATGCCTTCCATTTCTTCCGAGGCCATGGCTGCCAGGTGGCCGCCCCATTCGTTGGCTTCGATCAGCGTTTCGTTGGCGATGATGTCGAGTTTTTTCTGGACTTCGCCTTGCACGTTTTCGCTGCCTGCGGTGCCCATGACGTCACCGAGTTCGCCCTTGTTGACGGCGAAGCTGATGCGCTTGCAGGCGCGCGCGACCACTTCGAGGAGCAGGCGCAGTTGGGGGGGAATCAGTCCATCCACGCGCTGCTGTTCTACCAGGTAGCGGGTGAGGCTCATGCGTTGTGTCATTCGAGAAACTCCTGTAATCCAAAAATCTTGCCGACCGTGTGTTCATTCATTCATGAATACACGGCCGAGCTTTTATTTATTTATTTATTCAATCAATCAATCAACCGATCAATGATCGGCCAGTGCACGGGTGATGACCTCGCGCACGTCGTTGCTCAGATCGGCCTTGGCGGCAACGCGTTCGATCGCTTCGCGCGCGTGGCCGCGATAGGGCGCTGCGAGCTTGCTCCAGCGGTCCATGGCGCGGGCGAGGCGTGAGGCGACCTGTGGGTTGAATCCGTCGAGCTCCAGCACGCGGTCTGCCCAGTAGGCGTAGCCTGCGCCGTCGGCGCGGTGGAACGCGCCGGGGTTGGCGTTGCAGTAGCTGAAGATCACGCTGCGGGCGCGGTTGGGGTTCTTCATCTGGAAGTCGGGCTGCTTCATCAGATCGCGCACGATGGGCAGGATGTTGCCGTTGCGATCGGGTGCGCCGGCTTGCAGTGCAAACCACTTGTCGATGACCAGGTCTTCGGTCTTGAACAGCGCGTGGAAGCGCTCGAGCGCTGGCTTGGCGAGTTCGTGGCCGCTGGCGACCAGGGCGGTCAGGGCGTTGAAGCGGTCGGTCATGTTGCCAGCGTCCTTGAACCGCTGGTAGGTCTTGCCGGGCCACAGCGTGTCGCCGCTCTGGCGTGCGGCGAGGCACAGCATGTTGAGGGCCAGGCCGGTGAGGGCGCGGCGGCCTGCGGAGATCGCGTCGGGCGAGTAGGCACCGTTGGTCTGGTGTTCTTCAACGGCCCAGATCCAGTCGTCGTTCAGGCTGCTGGCGAGCTCTGCGCGCATGGCTTCACGCACGGCGTGGATGCGCTGCGGGTCGGCTTCGTTCAGTTGCTCGGCGATGTAGCCTTCGGACGGGAGCGTGAGCACCAGTTCCTTGAAGGCGGCGTCGAGCGATGGGTTGCGAAGCACTTCGCGCATGGCCTGCACAAAGGCCTGCGGCAGGATCGCGGCGGTGATCTCGCCTTGCTCGTTGGTGGCGAGTTCGGTGTTGGCAATCGCCTCCAGGGCGATGCGCATGGCCAGGCGTTGGCCGGCTTCCCAGCGGTTGAACGAATCGGTGTCGTGTGCCAGCAGGTTGAGCAGGTCGGCGTCGCTGTAGTCGATGTCCAGAATCACCGGTGCGCTGAAACCGCGCAGCAGCGATGGAACGGGGGCCGAGTCGACATTGATGAAGGTGAGCGTCATGCTCGGCTCCGTCAGCACGATGGTGCCGTCGGTGCCGCTTGGGGCGGCGTCGCCTTGTTGTTGCAGTGGCAGTGCCGAGCCATCGGCGCCGAGCAAACCGAGCGCCACGGGAATCACGAAAGCTTCCTTGGTGGGTTGGCCTGGTGTTGCGGGGCAGCTTTGCGACAGCTTCAGGGTGTAGCTGCGGTCTTCGGCGTTGTATTGGCCTTCGGCGCGCACGCGCGGTGTGCCTGCCTGGCTGTACCAACGCTTGAACTGCGTGAGGTTGTGCGCGAGCGGGCTGTCGGCGTTGGCGTCTGCGATCGACTGGATGAAGTCGTCGCAGGTGACGGCGTTGCCATCAAAGCGATCGAAGTACAGCTTCATGCCCTTGGCAAAGCCGTCGCGGCCGACCAGGTTGTGCTGCATGCGCACGACTTCTGCGCCTTTTTCGTAGATCGTGACGGTGTAGAAATTGTTGATTTCCACGTAGCTGTCGGGACGCACGGGGTGCGCCATCGGGCCTGCGTCTTCGGGGAACTGCACGGTGCGCAGCACGCGGACATCTTCAATGCGCTTGACGGCGCGGGCCGACGGAGCGCCGGCCATGTCCATGCTGAATTCCTGGTCGCGGAAGACGGTGAGGCCTTCCTTGAGCGACAGCTGGAACCAGTCGCGGCAGGTGACGCGGTTGCCGGTCCAGTTGTGGAAGTATTCGTGGCCGACCACGGATTCGATGTTGCCGAAGTCCACATCGGTGGCGGTGGACTGGCTGGCGAGCACGTACTTGGTGTTGAAGACGTTCAGGCCCTTGTTCTCCATCGCGCCCATGTTGAAGTCGCTGGTGGCGACGATCATGAAACGGTCCAGATCGAGCGAAAGGCCAAAGCGTGCCTCGTCCCAGGCGATCGACGCCATGAGCGAGTTCATCGCGTGTTCGGTTTTCTCGAGATCGCCGGGGCGCACGTAGACCTGCAGCAGGTGGTTGTTGCCGGCGCGGCTCTTGATCTGCTGTTCGCGTGCCACGAGCTTGCCCGCCACGAGGGCGAACAGATAGCTGGGCTTCTTGTGCGGATCGACCCATTTGGCGAAGTGGCGGCCATCGTCCAGCGGGCCGCTGTCGACCAGATTGCCGTTGGAGAGCAGCACCGGGTACTGGGCCTTGTTGGCGCGCAGCGTGACGGTGTACATCGCCATCACATCGGGACGGTCGAGGAAATAGGTGATGCGGCGGAAGCCCTCGGCCTCGCACTGCGTGAAAAAGGTGTCGTTGCTGACGTACAGGCCAGACAACTGGGTGTTCTTGGCGGGCGCGCAGGTCGTGAAGATTTCCAGATCGATGGGCGCATCGCCTTCGGGCAGGTTTTCCAGCACGAGCTGGTTGCCGTCCATCTTGAA
>CALMCS010000547.1 GCA_937862875.1 uncultured Comamonadaceae bacterium | reverse complement strand
GCCCGGGTTGTGGTTGCTCGCAGCCGTTGCGGGATCCTTGTCTGCCGGGGTGGCGCCCAGGAACACGTACAGCCCCGGCACCTTCTCCGAGAAATACGAGAAGTCCTCGCTGGCCGCCTGATTCACAAAGGTTTCGCTGGCCTTGCCGCTGGACGCCTTCTGCAGCGCGGGCACCATCGCACGGGTCAGCTCGGCGTCGTTCATCGTCACCGGCATGATCTTGGCCACGTGCACATGGGCATGCACCTGCTGGGCCTCGGCGGTCTGGGTCACCAGCTGTGGCAAGGCGCTGGTCAGCGTCTCGCGAATCTCGGGGGAGTTGGAGCGAATCGTGCCCTCCATGGTCACCTCACCTGTCACGATATTGCCGGCCGTGCCGCCATGGATGCTGCCCACGGTGACCACGCCCATGCCTTGCGACAGGTTGGCCCGGCGGCTGACCAGGGTCTGCATGCCGTTGATCACATTGGCGCTCGCCACGATCGGATCGGCACCGGTCCAGGGCATCGCGCCGTGGGCCTGCTTGCCTTCGAGCTTGATGCGAAAACCATCGGCGCTATTGAGCGCCGCGCCCACCTTGTACTGAATCTCTCCCGAGTGCGCATTGCTCATCACATGCACGCCAAAGATCGATTGGATTCCAAACTTCTCGATCACACCCTCCTCCACCATGCGCCGGGCACCCCAGCTCGGAGCCTTGGGATCGAACACGTCGATATTGGCCGCGCCTTCTTCCGCAGGCTGGAAGATGAAGACCACCTTGCCAGGCACCTTGTCCTTGTTCTGCGCCATCACGCTCGCCGCACCCAGCAACATGGCGGTGTGCGCATCGTGGCCGCAAGCGTGCATGACATCCACGACCTTGCCGAAGTAATCTCCCTTCGCCTGGCTTGCAAACGGCAGGCCCGAGGTTTCCTTCACAGGCAACGCATCCATGTCGGCACGCAGCCCCACGGTGGGGCCAGGCAAGCCGCCTTGCAGCACGGCCACCACACCGGTGCCGGCAATGCCGGTATGGACTTGCAGACCCAGCTTCTTCAAGTGATCCGCCACATAGGCCGCCGTCTTGTGCTCGAAATTGCCAAGCTCGGGATGCTGATGGATGTGACGACGCCAGTCGATGACCTGCGACTCGATCGCCGCGGACGACTGTGCCACCCAGGGCGTGGGGCTGAAATCTGCGGCCATGGTCATGAAGCTGCTGCAGGTCAGTGCAGCGGCGAGTGCAATGCGGTTCAAGAATCGGAAGGATGGGTTCATGTCTATTACCTCTTTATTTATTAATAATCTCCTTCCTGAAAAGCATCAGGAAAGTGCGATAACGCTTAATTTACGTGGTAACTGCATTTCGAAAAATACGATACGCCGAAAAGGATTTTTGTGAATTTCGAGTCAATCCACAAAAATCGGCGCAGAATTGAAGCTCTCAAACTCACTCAAAGGAGCCCGCAGTGGACCGCTTGAACGCCATGAAAGTGTTTTTGGCCGTGGTGGAGGCCGGCGGCTTCTCCGCTGCCGCACGCCGGCTGGACATGTCGGTCCCCAGCGTCACGCGCCTGGTCGCAGAACTGGAGACGCACCTCGGCACGCGGCTGCTGCAACGCACCACAAGACGCGTGAACCTCACCCCCGCGGGGCAGCAATACGCGGAGCAGGCCCACATGATCTTGCTGGCCGTGGACAACGCCTTCGCCATGGTCCAGGACAGCACGGAAGCCCCCAGCGGCACCCTGCGCGTGGTGACCGCCCCGGTGTTTGCAGAGTTCCTGATCGCACCACTGCTTGGCGCGTTCCGCGAGGCCTATCCCCGCATCACGCTCGACGTGCATGTGGACGCCAACCCCAATCCGGAACTGGGCCCCTACGACATCGGCTTCCTCAGCGCCCGCGAGGGTCTGGACTCCAACATCATCGCCCGCACGCTGTTCACCTCCGACGGCATTCTTTGCGCATCCCCCGCCTATCTCGAACGGCACGGCACTCCGGCCAGTCCCGCAGACTTGGCCCAGCACCAGTGCCTGCTGCGACGCTCCACAGCACTGCGCACCGGCGTCGTGCATTTGTGGAAAGCGGGGCAAAGCGTGCAGTCACCACCCGAAGTCGTGATGACGGTGCAACCCACCGCCTCGATCAATCACACGGGCAGCCTGCTGCGCATGGCGCTCGATGGCGCAGGGGTCGCCGCATTCAGCACGGATTTGACTGCCACCTACCTGGCCAGTGGACAGTTGCAGCATGTGTTGCCGCAGTGGATTACGGGACGTTTTTCCCTGCTCGCGGCCCTGCCCAGTCGGCAGCATTTGCCGGCGCGAACCAAGGCGTTTTTGGATTTTGTGACGGAGCATCACAAGGGCTTGATGCCCAATGTTCAAGTCACTCCGTAAAGGAGTGGAAACGCAGCGTCCTTGAGGTCGTTGCGACAGCGAAAGTCAACGCCAATGCAAGCCCATCGTTGCAAGCTTGATCCATGTTGAACAATGCGCAAGAGCAGTCCCAAAGCGCCAAGCACTCGCATTGCCCATGCAAGGAGCATCCATTAAAATGGAGCCTTGTTGTTTCCGCGTAGCAGGCATTTTCTGGAGACCAAAGTGCCCAAAGAAGTCCAAATCACTTTTCCGCTGGAGGCCGAACTTCGAGATGCTTTCGCCAGCGCCGCCGCGGTCGAAAACACGCCCGCCACACAGGTCTTGCGTCAGCTCATGCAAGACTACGTGCTCAAGGTACAGGCACAGCAAAAAGCCCGGCCCCAAGGTCCAGCAGGCACATCATCCATGGACGCCCGCGTAGCTGTAGAAGAACTGCGCCCGCACTACGCGGTTGATATGGCGCACAACGCACTGGAGATTGGCGACGAAATGCAAACCCTCATTGAAAATCGCGTGAACACCATGTACGAAACACACGCGAATAATTTGATCGAAGGTATCGATATCGGAAGCGAAGCGTTTGAAGCCCTGCTTTCCCGTGCACGAGAGCCGATCAGTGATGAAGAATTCGAGCGTCGCGAGTTGCTTCGCATTCATGAGTCCGTTGCCGCGAAAAAGACTTCCGTGCAATGACGGGGCAACGCTCGGCAAGAGAACAAGCGATCTACGACCGTTTGTTCTATCCGGGCACCGAGGTATTCCGCAACAAGCTAGATATCCGGGATGCAAAAGCGCTGGCGCAAACCGAAGGTCAATTTACCTTTGCGAGAGCAAGGAGCCGACCTTCATTTCAAAAGTTCGATCTTCCTGAACTGCAGAAGATCCACCAACACCTGCTGGGCGATCTGTACGAGTGGGCTGGCAAGATACGCACGTACACCACAGGTCGCAACGCGGCTAGCTTCGCCCGACCCGAGCACATTGAATCGTATTTTGAAAATACGGTTCGCGCGCCGCTTGAGCGCGAGAGCTTTCTGAGAGAAACGAATGTCGACGAGTTCGCCAAGCGCAGCGCTCATTACGTCAACGAACTGAATGCCGTGCATCCCTTCATCGAAGGCAACGGCCGCATTACACGGTTGTATCTTCAAGACCTCGGCAAGCAGGCGGGCCACGAGGTCTCGATTTCTCGCATAGGCGCAACCAAAGGTGCTTGGTATGCCGCAATGGCACACGGATTCAACTCAGGCGACACCTCGTTGATCGAAAAGGAAATTCGAGCTGCCACGATGCCTTCCCGAGGCCTGTAAGAAGCGACGTTTCGAATGCAGGATTCCGCAGCTCGCAATCGCCTCAACCAGGCTTGCAAATCCGCACGAATTTCTGCTCCGTCACCGCACTACCCCACTGCGTCCCCTGCACCTCTTCGACCAGCTCGAAACCGAAGGATTCATACAGTTTTCGAGCGGCATTCAAGCCCTTGAATGTCCAGAGCTGGATTTCCGAAAATCCGCGGATGTCGCAAAACGTCATGGCGTCCGCCATCAGTTGGCGCCCCACACCGCTGCCGCGACAACCGTCGTCCAGGATGAACCAGCGCAGATGTGCCTTGTTGTCTCCCAGATCCTGTCCATCAATGGCCAGCGAACC
>CALMCS010000546.1 GCA_937862875.1 uncultured Comamonadaceae bacterium | reverse complement strand
AGATCAAGCGCCGGATCCCACAAGTTGCGGAAGTGGCGCAGCGATAGCCGCGGCAACTCGTCTTCCAGCAGTTCGATGCCTTCGGATCGATCGATGAGACGCGGGTTCGGCGGAAGCCCGAGCTTGTCGTGAAAACGATGGATGACATCCAAGCCGAATGCGTGAAAGGTGCCAATCCACATGGCCGTTGCAGCTTGCGGGTTCCGTGCGGCGAGTCGCTCGCTCAACTCGTTCGCCGCCTTGTTGGAGAACGTGAGAACAAGAATGGACAGTGGGTCCACGCCTTCGGTCAGAAGGCTCTCGATGCGCTGCACCAGGGTGCGCGTCTTGCCCGTTCCCGGCCCGGCCTGCAACTGGAATGCCGTGTCGCGATGATTGGCCGCTGCAATCTGGGTAGGGTCAGGGGTCAGCACAGGGACACCTGCGATAGGCTCCGCGACGACGGGTGGCTCGGTCGGCATGAGCAGTGCATCCAGAAGCTGCTGCTGAACCACTTGCAAGGGCATTCCAAGGCGTGTAGCGATATCGGCGGAAGAGCGGCCGCCGTCGATGTGATGACGCCGCGCTACCGAGCGCGGCAGGAGAAGTTCGCGTGCAAAGAGATCCATGCGGACCTCCCGGCGTTCCCTGGCGCCGTAGTCGAGCACACGTTCTACACCCACCGGTGCATCCTCGGCCGAGCGGTCCGGTTCGACTTCCTCTGTTACTACGTCTTCAGCACCACCTTCCAAGACGAAATGTCCAAGTTCGTGCGCTATCAGGAAGGCGTGGTCGAACGCTGATCCGATGTCTTCATAAAGGATGCACCCAGCTTGGCGGTCGAGCACTGCACGCCCACCCTTCAGCGCAGAATCACCCTGTGCCAGCGCGTACACATCGAGATCTCGCCGTGCCGCTTCGCGGCTGACGAATTCGAGCAGGCTCCATGGATCATCACCTTCCGCGACTGCAGCCTGGTGGATGCGCTCCGCCTCGCGTCGTGCGGCTTCGGTCGCATCCATGGCTAGTCTCGAAATGACTGCAGAGCTGCCTTCTGAGCTGGCGTTAGCTGGGAGGTCTCGAGCGCCTGTTCGAACGATATCTGGGCGGCCACTTCGGGCTTCACATTTGAACGGAAGCTCTGGCTGGACACCATTGCGGCCGGGCTACGCAGATAGGCCGACACCGCATCGGCGGTCGCGCCGAGTTCGGCCGCGAGCCGTTGAACGAAGCGCCCGGGAATAGTAGCGGCGTCAATCGCTCGTTCGCGCAAGCGGATCAAAAACAGATTGCTGACGTCCAGCCTCTTGGCGGTTGCTTTGAACGCGGTGGGATTCAATTGTGCAAAAGGGTTGGCAATAGTCGTGCTTTGTGCCGGTTCCATCGCAGCTTGAAACTGTTGCCATGCCTGCTCGACGACCTGATCAGACGAAACCTGCATATCATCGTCGGCACGCGAGGCATCCATCATCAGCTCAATCGAGCAGTCCACAAGTGCCTGTGCATGTTCGGGATACTGGGTCAGGTAGTACTCCAGCGTTGCGCGGTCGTGCTTGGGCTCAACGGAGAACGCAAGGAGAACTTCTACTTCATCGTCGAGTCGGGAATGTTCAGTGCTCATAGTTCAGCCTCCTTTTCAAGAACGGCCCTGAGAGCTTTGCAGGCACGATCACGCCGGTTGCGAACCGTCCTTTCGTCGCACTGCAGAATGCGTGCAATTGTCATGACATCTTCTTCCTTGGAATCGATTGGAATGCCCTGCAAGAGGAGGCCGACGACCTGCTTTTGATCCTGAGGTAGACGGTCAATCGCAGCGAACAGCACCAACCGGAAAGCGGGATCGTCAATTTTTTGTGGATCGCCGTTCAAGAAGGCCTCCAAGGCCACTTCAACCTCGGGTGAGACCTCGGGGCCATCAGGCTCCTGAGACCCCAGCGGAACCGTTGTAACGTCACCGGCTATCGCCTTGAACTTGCGCAGCACGGACGTTCGAAGCGCCACCATCGCCTGGTTGAAATGGATTTCGTAGAAATCCAGCAAGCCTACTTTTGACGTGCAATCTTTGGTGATCAAGACGACAAAGCGGCTAACGATTTCGTCCCGGACATCGGTCGCGCTACCAATGTCAGAGTCCCAGATCGTCGAACGCAGTGAGTGGCCAACGCGCTTCAGAAGAATCTTGAAAATCTTCTCGAACTCCTTGCGTTCCCCTTCAGCCCATGCACGCCGAAGAAAATACAGCAGCA
>CALMCS010000545.1 GCA_937862875.1 uncultured Comamonadaceae bacterium | reverse complement strand
GGAAGGCATCGCAACAACGCATAGGGCCCTATATCGTCATCTCAAAACGAAGACACTCGAACGAAGCACGGACAAAAGTTCGCCACATCGCTTGGTCAAGCCCCAGAGAACCTTTTGTTTTTTGACTAGTTTTCTCTGGGAAAGGCCTTCAGGCCTCGGCCAGCAGCTTTTCGATGAGCTTGTGCAGTTCGGCAAAGTCTGGAGCGCCTAGGTAGGACTTCACGATCTTGCCGTGCTTGTCTACGATGAAGGTGGAGGGCGTGAGCTTCACGTCGCCCCAGGCCTTGGCGTTCGCGCCGGTGTTGTCGATCGCGACCTTGAACGGCAGCTTGCGGGACTCGGCAAAGTTCACGACGTAGGCCGGCGGGTCGTAGCTCATCGCGATGGCCAGCGTGTCAAAGCCCTTGGCCTTGTACTTCTCGTGCGTGGCGATGATTTCGGGCATTTCCGCGACACAGGTGGTGCAGCTGGTGGCCCAGAAGTTGACCAGCGTGACGCGGCCCTTCATCTGCTCGGTGGTCTTGGTGGTGCCGTCGAGCAGAACAAAGGTCGATTGCGGCGCAGGCGCAGTTCCAGTGCCCAGGAAAATCCAGGCACCGGCACCCACGAATGCCACGACTACGGCGGTGGCCAGCCACTTTTTGAGATTCATTGCTTGATCATTCTTGAATGGTGCCGCGCAACCTGCTGCGCGAGGGGCATCCGTCATTGTTTGCCATTGTGCCGCAATCGATTTTTCGGCCGGTCCGCAATACCTTTGCCCCTTGCCGAAACAGATACCGTAGATGGATTGATTTCGTCGGCAAAAGTTCTGTCCTGGAGCCTGGCCCAGCGCGCATTTTTGGTGGGACGTGCCTTTTCTGCGCTTGGCTTGATAATCGCCCCATGCAAAAACACGGCTTATCGTTGCGGGTGCGAACTCTGCCCACGTCTCTGGCGCTTGGGGCATGCGCGGCGCTGCTCGCCGCCTGCAGCCCCTCGCTGAACTGGCGCAATGTGCCGGTCGAGGAGGCGCAGTTGACGGTCTCCTTGCCCTGCAAACCCGATCACGGCAAGCGGACCGTGGAGCTGGGCCCGAACAAGACCGAGCTGTCGATGGTCGGCTGTGAAGCCGGAGGTGCGTTGTTTGCGGTGTCGTACATGGAGCTCAGGGATCCGTCGCTGATCGGCTCGACGCTCACGCTCTGGCACGACGCGGTGCGCGCGCAATTGCATCTGCCCAAGCAGGCACCGGGAGCGCAGCCCGAAGAGCGTTCGTTTGTCCGCAAGGGCGCGTTGAACGTGCCGCAGTCCGTGCGCATGCAAACCATCGGTCAGAAGCCCGGTGGCGCGAAGGTGAATGTCGATGGGGTCTGGTTTGCGCGGCTGCGGGGCGGCAGCGTGCAATTGGTGCACGCGGTGGTGTATTCCGACAAGCGCGACGACGCGGTGGCCGACGGTTTTCTGGAATCGATCACGCTGCAGTAGTGTGACGCGACCGGAATGCATCTCTCCATGAAAACCCGCGGGGCTCCGCCTATTTGCGCAGGCCGGCGTGCTTTTCGCGCCAACCGCCGACATGCCTTGGCTGCGGTGACGCCATAATGTGCTTCATATTCATCAAGTTATGACCACGCACATTCTCATCATCGCTCACGCGCCTCTGGCGCACGCACTTCGCGAGTGTGCGCTGCACGTGTTTCCCGAGTGTACCGACGAGGTGCAGGCGCTGGACGTGCCGCCCAACGAACCGCCAGAGCAAACACAGGCTGCCGCGCAAGCGATGCTGGACCAGCATCCCGGGCCGGTGCTGCTGCTCACCGACGTGTTCGGTGCCACGCCGTGCAATGTCGCGCAGCGCCTGGCCGATGGGGAGCGCACGCGCCTGCTGTGCGGTGTGAATTTGCCGATGTTGCTGCGTGCCGTGTGTTATCGCAGGGAAGAGTTGGAGTCGCTGGTGTCGCGCGCCATGGTGGGCGGCACGCAGGGTGTGATGCAGGTTGCACCCACAACGGCTCCACAAAATCAGAATCGAATGGCCCGTTCTTCACATGATCAAGAAAACAATCACCATCAGCAATAAGCTGGGCCTGCACGCGCGTGCGTCGGCGAAGCTGACCAAACTGGCCGGAAGCTGCCCCTGTGATGTCTGGATAACCCGCGGAGAGCGTCGGGTGAATGCCAAGAGCATCATGGGCGTCATGATGCTGGCAGCGGGTATCGGCACAGAAATAGAACTCGAGACCGACGGCGAGCAAGAGGCGCAATCCATGGATGCGCTGATCGCTCTGATCGACGGAAAATTCGGAGAGGGAGAGTGATGTTCAGCTAGCAGCAAGCTGACTCGCCATCGTAGAAAAAGCGGCTGCGCGACTGCCCGCAACAGGGCACGCGTGGCGCACTCAAAAAATAGGAGACTCAACACCCATGACGTTCGCAATACATGGATTGGCTGTGGCTCCTGGAATTGCCATTGGTCGGGCAGTGATTGCCTCCTCCAGCCGCATGGAGGTCGTGCATTACTTCATCGAGCCGCATCAGGTCGCCGATGAAACCGCGCGTGTGCGCAAGGGCCGCGACGCCGTGGTCGATGAGCTGCGCCGCATGCAGGAAGACCTGCCTGCCGACGCGCCGCATGAGCTGGGCGCGCTGCTGGACGTTCACCTGATGCTGCTGCAGGACGAGATCCTGGAGAACGGCGTCAAGCGCTGGATCTCGGACCGCCTCTACAACGCCGAATGGGCGCTGACCACGCAGCTGGAAATCATCGGACGCCAGTTCGATGAGATGGAAGACGAGTACCTGCGCGAGCGCAAGGCCGATCTGGAGCAGGTGGTCGATCGCATTCTGCGCTTCATGAAGGGCGTGGCCGGACCGGTCGCGCCACCGCCGAGTGCGCGCAGATCGCAGCCGCAATTGAATGGCCTGGGTGAAGAGTTCGGCGAAGAGCCGCTGGTGTTGATTGCCAACGATCTGTCGCCGGCCGACATGCTGCAATTCAAGAACAGCGTGTTCGCGGGCTTCATCACCGATGTCGGCGGCAAGACCTCGCACACCGCAATCGTGGCGCGCAGCATGGACATTCCCGCGGTCGTCGGCGCGCGCAGTGCGAGTCAACTCGTGCGCCAGGACGACTGGGTGGTGATCGATGGCGACGCCGGTGTGGTGATCGTCAATCCCACGCCCATCATTCTGGAAGAGTATGGCTTTCGGCAGCGCCAGGTATCGCTCGAGCGCGAACGCCTTTCGCGCCTGCGCCACACGCCGGCGGTGACGCTGGATGGGCAGACGATTCACTTGTTTGCGAACATCGAACGGCCCGCCGATTGCGATCCCGCCATGCATGTGGGAGCCGTGGGGGTGGGCCTGTTCCGTACCGAATTTCTGTTCATGGGCCGCGCCGGAAAATTGCCGGACGAGGAAGAGCAATACGGCGTGTACCGCGAGGCGCTCACGCGCATGAACGGTCTGCCGGTGACGCTGCGCACCATCGACATTGGTGCCGACAAGCCGCTCGACAAAGGACACCGCGAAGGCAGTTTCCTCAACCCGGCACTCGGCCTGCGCGCGATTCGCTGGAGCCTCGCGGACACCGGCATGTTCCGCACGCAACTGCGCGCGGTGCTGCGCGCGGCCTCGCACGGCAAGGTGAATCTGCTGTTCCCGATGCTGTCGAGCATGAGCGAGATTCAACAGACCCTGGCGCAGGTGGACATGGCCCGCGCCGAGTTGGATGCGCGCGGCATTGCCTATGGCACGCTGCGCATTGGCGCGATGATTGAAGTGCCGGCGGCGGCGCTCATGATTCGCAGCTTTTTGAAGTACTTCGACTTCGTGTCGATCGGCACCAACGATCTGGTGCAGTACACGCTGGCCATCGATCGCGCGGACGAAGCCGTGGCGCATCTGTTCGACCCCATGCATCCTGCCGTGCTGCGTCTGGTGGCCGACGTGATCAGCGCGGCCAATCAGGCCGGCAAGGAGGTCTGCGTGTGCGGCGAGATGGGTGGTGACGTGACGATGACGCGCTTGCTGCTCGGCTTCGGACTGCGCAGCTTCTCGATGCATCCCGCGCAGATTCTGGTGGTCAAGCAGGAGATCCTGCGCTCCGATACGCGCAAGCTCGCGGACTGGTCGCAGCAGATTCTTGCATCGGACGAGCCGCTGCTGCACCCGAGTCTGGCGTGAGCGGATGTGATCGGCAGTCGGTGCCGACGGGCCTGTTCTGAACAGGGTCATCCCGTTGCACCGATTGCCAACGCCATGCCGTTCAACGAAAATACGCACATGTTCAAATTCAACGCCACCAAAATCACGTTCGCTGCATAGCTGCGTCCTTTCGATGGCATTCGGAAGGCAGTGACCTTCCGGCCCCCAAACCCCGGCAGGCACAGTCTCCGGGGTTTTTTGTTTTTTGACGCTCGTTTTTTTCTTTCTTTCTTTCTTTCTTTCTTTCTCAATCATGTTCACCCGCACGTACGACAAGTTGATCGCCACGATTTCCGACCGCCGGAACGTGGGATACGTGCGCGCTGTGTGCGTGCATGCGTGTTCCGGCTACGACCTTTCTTTCAGGAGCCAGCCTCGGTGAATCCATGCCGGGGCGGCTTGATCGTCCCGACATGTGGGCCCGCGAACGGGCCCGGAAAGATTCACCATGAACCGCCCCAAAAACATTCGCAACATCGGCATCATTGCCCACGTTGACGCGGGCAAGACCACCACCAGCGAACGCATCCTCTTCTACACGGGCGAGAGCCATCGCATGGGCGAAGTGCATGACGGCAATGCCCATATGGACTTCGATCCCGAAGAGCAACGCCGCGGCATCACCATCAACAGCGCGGCAACCACCGTGCACTGGCGCGATGTGCAGATCAACCTGATCGACACGCCCGGCCACATCGACTTCAACATCGAGGTCAGCCGCGCGCTGCGTGTGCTCGACGGTGCTGTCGTTGTGCTCGATGGCGTGGCCGGTGTGGAGCCGCAGACCGAGACCAATTGGCGTCTCGCGGATCGGCATGACGTGCCGCGCATTGCGCTGGTCAACAAGCTCGACCGCACGGGCGCGAACTTCGAACGCGTGATTGCGTCGATGCGCGAACGTCTGGGCGTGGTGGCCGTGCCCGTGCACCTGCCGATTGGCGCCGAGGGCGAGTTCGTCGGCGTGGTCGATCTGCTGCGCATGCGCGCGCTGACCTGGGCGCGTGACGATGCCTCCGAGCCGGTGCAAGTGTCGGAGATTCCTGCTGAGCTTCTGGCCGAAGCACAGGCTGCACGAGCACGTCTTGTGGAGGCCGTGGTGGAGCACGACGATGCGGCGCTTGAGGCCTGGCTGCGCGGCGAAGAACCATCGGTCGAGATGCTGCTGCAATCGATTCGCGTGGGTGTGCGCAAGCGCAGTTTTGTGCCGGTGCTCGCAGGTTCTGCCTTCCGCAATCGCGGCGTGGAACCGCTCCTGGATGCGGTGGTCGATTGGCTGCCCGCACCGGGCGAGCGCGAAGGTGTGGACAGTGCGGGCGATGACGCACCGCTGTCGGCACTGGCCTTCAAGGTCGCGGGCGACGAGCATGGCAGCATGGTCTTCGTGCGTCTGTACGCGGGCCGGTTGCGCCGTGGCGACATGGTGCTCAACAACAGCACCGGACGCCTCGAGCGCGCCGCACGTCTGTATGAAATGCATGCGGACAAGCGCATCGAGCGTGACGAGCTGGTGGCGGGCGAGATCGCTGCGGTGGTGGGGTTCAAGGACACGCTCACGGGTCAGACCTTGAGCGATCCCAAGCACCCCATGCAGCTGGAATCGATTGTCGTGCCCGAGCCGGTGATTCACGTGGCACTGGAGCCGCGCACCAAGGCCGACCAGCAAGGTCTGTCCAAGGCGCTGCACAGCATGCTGCGCGAAGACCCGAGCCTGCGTCTGCGCCACGATGAGGAATCGGGCCAGACCATTCTCTCGGGCATGGGCGAGTTGCAGCTCGAAGTGGCGGTGCACAAGCTGCACGATCGCTTCGGTGTGGATGTCGTGGTGGGCCGCCCGCAAGTGGCCTATCGCGAGACCATCGCCGCAGCGGCGGAGCTCGCGCATGTGCACAAGAAGCAGTCCGGCGGGCCTGGGCAATTCGCGCAACTCACGTTGCGTGTCGAGCCTTTGGAACGCGGCGCGGGTGTGCAGTTCGAGAGCCGCATTGTGGGCGGCGCAATTCCCCGCGAGTTCATTCCCGCGGTGGAGGCGGGCATTCGCAAGGCGGCCGACGCGGGACCGATGGCGGGCTATCCGGCGGTGGACTTCCGCGCCGTGCTGCTCGACGGTGGTTTCCACGAACGCGACTCGTCTGCCATGGTCTTTGAACTGGCGGCCAGCCATGCGCTGCGCGACGCCTTCTTGAAGGCCAAGCCGCAGTTGCTGGAGCCGCTGATGGCGGTCGAAGTGGTCACGCCGGCCGAGTATCTGGGCGACGTGATCGGCGACCTGCATCGCCGCCGAGGCCAGGTGCGCGGACATGAGCTGCGCGCCGGTGCCATGGTGGTCGATGCGTCCGTGCCGCTCAAGGAGATGTTTGGCTACATCGGCACACTGCGTGCGCTCTCATCGGGACGCGCGCAGTACACGATGCAGTTCGACAGCTACCAAGTCGCGCCGCAGGCCGTTGCTGAATTGGCGATGGCTTGATGCATGGAGCGTTGCTCCATTGGTTCGCGGGGGCTTGAGCGAACATTGTGACGAGCTTTTTGCTTGTGCTCTGTTGGATAGTCTTCGTTTTGAGATGACGATATAGGGCGCTATGCGTTGTTGCGATGCCTTCCCGTACGAGAGTACTGTGTGCG
>CALMCS010000544.1 GCA_937862875.1 uncultured Comamonadaceae bacterium | reverse complement strand
GAGCAGTCTGGTAGCTCGTTGGGCTCATAACCCAAAGGTCGGAGGTTCAAATCCTCCTCGCGCAACCAAAATTGAAAAGCCCGCTTTGAAAAAAGCGGGCTTTTTCTTTTTGTGAAATATTCACATACTCACGCTTATTTCAGTGTTTGATCCGGATCGCAGCCATCTTTGATGGCTTGCTAAGATCCGATCTGAACCCAATCGCCCAGCGGCGGGGCGCTCAGGGCCCGGACTTTTGCATCAGCAGTTCGAGCGCGAGCAGCATCCGTAGCGCGGCAACAGCTCGACAAGCAAGATGGCTGACAACTCCCACACCATTCCCGGCACGCTGGGCATCGACTTCGGAACCTCCAACTCCGCCGCCGCATGGCGCACACCGGACGGCACTTCACGCCTGCTGGCGCTGGAAAACGGTGCGACAGGCATGCCTACGGCCCTGTTCTTCAATACCGAAGAGCACCGCACCCACTATGGCCGCGACGCCATGAAGCAGTACCTCGAAGGCGAGCCTGGCCGCTTGCTGCGCTCGCTCAAGAGCCTGCTGGGCACGGCGCTGGTTCAGGAGAAGACCGCCGTTCACGACAAGTTGGTGAGCTATCAGGACATCATCTCGCTGTTTCTGCGCCGCGTGGCCCATCAATCGCAGTTGGCGTTCGACGGCAAGTTGCCCGAACGCGTGGTGCTGGGACGTCCCGTGCACTTCGTCGACGAGTACCCGGAGCGCGACCGTGATGCGCAGAACGCGTTGGCCGCTGCGGCCAAGGATGCGGGTCTTGGCGAGGTGAGTTTTCAGCTCGAACCCATCGCCGCGGCGCTCGACTACGAGCAGCGCCTCGAGCGCGAAACGCTGGTGCTGGTGGTGGACATCGGCGGTGGTACCTCCGACTTCACGGTGGTGCGCCTCGGCCCCACGCATTCGGGCAAGCATGACCGCACGGGTGACATCCTGGCCACCAGCGGTGTGCACATCGGCGGCACCGATTTCGACCATCGACTGAACGTCGAACAGGTCATGCCCCTGCTCGGTTACCGCCACATCGGCCCAAGCGGTCGCGAGGTGCCGAGCAGCGTGTTCTTCGATCTGTCGACCTGGCACCTGATTCAGTGGCTGTACACGCCCAAGGCGATCGCCGCGGCGCGTGGCCTGCGCACGGATTATTCCAATCCGCAGATGCACCAGCGTCTGCTGCGCGTGCTCGAAGAGCGCGAGGGCCATCGTCTGGCCGACGCGGTCGAGCAGGCCAAGATTGGAGCCTCCAGCAGCCACGGCGCGACGCCGATTGATCTGCATTGGTTGGAACGCGGCCTCGACGCGCAGATCACACCCGCCGATCTGCAGCTGCAATTGCAGGCGCTGCTGGCCAACGTGGTGGCCTGTGCGCAGGACTGCGTGCGCCTCGCCGGCGTCGACAAGCCCGATGCGATCTACCTCACGGGCGGATCTTCCGCATTGACCGCGCTGCGCGATGCGCTGCGCCAGGCCTTCCCCGATACGCCACAGGTCGAGGGCGATTTGTTTGGTGGCGTGGCCACCGGTCTGGCCTACGCCTGAGCCATTTGGTGAACCCCGGATGACGGGTTGCAATGCCTCTGCAACCCGCCCACTCATGCTCTGAATCGTCGGGATAAACCCGGGATGCGTTCGGATTGATAGCCGCTACATTGGTGATGTTGAAGGCGGTTATCGATCCACAAAGTTGATGCCGCCGTCTCTCGTTTCGGCTTGGAAATCAATTGAGGAGACGCAGATGAAGAAGGCAATTTGCCAACTGGTGGTGGGCGCGCTGGGCGCGTGGGGCATGGTCGGTGCGCAGGCACAGGACATCAAGATTGGCTACACGGCCGATCAATCCGCCAGTGGCGTAGCGGAGCTTGGCATCGCCGGGCGCTGGGGCTTCGAAGCCGCGATCGAGGACATCAACAAGGCGGGCGGCATCATGGGCCGCAAGGTGGTCGGCGTCGTGCGTGACGACCAGGGCACACCGCCCAAAGCCATTCAAAACGTGCAGGAGCTGATCGACAGCGAGAAGGTCAGCGCCATCGTCGGCCCGGCCAATTCGGGCAATGCGCTGGCGTGGCTGCACATCCCGCAGCAGAAGAAAATTCCGGTGGTCGTGCCGATCGGAACCGCCACAGAAATCACCACGCGCTACGCCAAGGAACCGCAGAACTATCTCTACCGCATCTCCATGGTGGACCGCGAACAGGTGGCGCTGCTCGGTGCATACGCGGTCAAGGCCTCCAAGGACAAGAAGATCGCGATCCTCGCCGACTCGACCGGTTACGGCCAGGGCGGCATCAAGGATGCGACCGAGATTCTGGCCCTGCATGGCGTGAAGCCGGTGGCGGTCGAGAAGTACGGTCCGAAAGACACCGACATCACCTCGCAGCTCAACAAGATCAAGGCCGCGGGTGCCGACACCGTGATCATCTACGGCATTGCCGACGGTGCCGCGCAGGTGCTGCGCAGCATGGAGAAGATCAACTACATGCCGATCACGCTGGGCACCTGGGGCAACCTGAGCTCGCTGCTGCCGAAGATGGCCGGCACCAAGTTGGCCGAGCACCTGATCATGGCCGCGTCGACCACGGAAGACACTTCCGCCAAGACCAAGGACCTCGGCAAGCGCGTGCGCGTGAACTTCCCGACGCTCACCACCTTCCCATGCTCTGCACAGGCGTATGACTCGGTGATGCTGCTCGCGGCAGCCATGAAGCAGGCCAACAGCACCGATGGCGAGAAGGTCGCCGCCGCGCTGGAAAACCTCAACAAGACCGAAGGCGTGATCAAGACCTACGACAAGCCCTTCACCAAGACCAACCACGAAGGTCTGAGCGTCAGCGACTTCTACCTCGCACGCTGGAAGGGCAATGAAGTCGTTCGATTTGAAGACAGCGTCTACAAGTCGATCACTCCCGCCGATCTGAAGAAGTAAAGCGATGCACTGGAAAGCCTGCCCGGACGCAACAACGTCGGCAGGCTTTTTCAATTTCTTTGTGCAGATATCTGCGTAGGCCACCCTTATGTTCGAGTCGATTCTTCAGGCCGTGTTCAGCGGCCTCGCACTGGGCAGCATCTATGCCCTGGTGGCGGTGGGCTTCAACATCACGTTCAACACCACCAAAACCCTGAACTTCGGACAGGGTGAATTTCTCGTGGCGGGCGCGTTCGTCGCGGTCTCGGTGATCCTGCTGCTGGCCGGCAAGAACCTGACCGACACGCTGCTGCCCGCCGATGTGTCGATGCTGCGCTACGTGCTCAGCCTGATCGCCACCATGGCCGTGCTCGGCGTGTTGGGCGTGATCCTGTACTACACCGCGGTGCGGCCCTTCATCGGGCGCGGCGGCATGGCCTGGGTGATGAGCACCATCGGCTTCGGCATCATCATCCAGAACACGGCACTCGCAATCTGGGGCCCCGCGCCGCTGGTGATGCCTTCGCCGCTCGGCAACGAAGTGATCCGCATCGGCGGTGCCGGTGTGCTGCCGCAGGAAATTCTGGTGTTGGTATCGAGCGTGATCGTGCTGCTCACTTTGGACTGGATCATGCGCCGCACCAAGATCGGCAAGGCCGTTCGCGCGGTGGCGCAGAACGGCAGCGCGGCCACGCTCATGGGCATCAATGTCACGGCGATCGTGGTGCTGGCGTTTGTCATCAGCTCCGGGCTGGCAGGTCTGGCCGGCTTGCTGATTGCGCCGATCACCACGGCGTCGGTCTTCATGGGCATGACGCTTGCGCTCAAGGCCTTTTCGTCGGCGATTCTGGGAGGGCTGACGAGTCCGCGCGGCTGCATGCTGGGCGGTTTTCTGCTGGGATTGATCGAAGCGCTGATTGGCCTCTGGCACGCAGAACTGCGTGAAATCAGCATCTTCCTGCTCATCATCATCGTGTTGGTCGTGCGTCCGCAGGGACTGCTCGGACAGAAGATCGTGGAGAAAGTCTGATGATGAACGGCGAGCTCAAACATTACAGTTGGTTGGTCGTCGTGGCCGCACTGGCCGCGGCCGTGCCGCTCATGACGAGCAACGACTTCTATCTGCGCGTGCTGTTCCTGATCGGCGTGAACTACATCGCCGCCTCGGGTCTGAACGTGCTGGTGAACTACACCGGCCAGAAATCGCTGGGCCATGCGGGCCTGTTCGCGGTCGGTGCCTATACGGTGGCCCTGCTCACCACGCGCTGGGCGTGGAACCCCTGGGCCGCGTTTGCGATGGCCGGTGTCATGGCCGCCATCTTCGGCGTGATCATCGCGCTGCCGGCGCTGCGCGTGAAGGGGCCGGCGTTGGCGATGGTGACGATCGGCTTCGGCATCGTGGTCGAGAAGATCGTCTCCGAATGGCAGGACGTGTTTGCCGGACAGCAGGGCATCTACGGCGTGATTCCGCTGAAGATCGGTGGCCAGATGTTCAGCACCAAGCAATGGGTCTGGTTTGTGCTGATCCTGTGCGTGGCGCTGCACGTGATGTTCCGCTATCTGCTGAGAGGCCGTTTCGGGCGCGCGTTCCTCGCCGTGAACACCGCCGAAGTGGCGGCGGAAAGCGTGGGCGTGAGCGTCTACAAGTTCAAGGTGCTGGCCTTTGTGATCAGTGCGTTCACCTGCGGCATCGCGGGCGCGTTGATCGCTCAGCAGAACCAGTACATCAACTCGGACTTCATCAACTTCAACCTGTCGATCTTCTTCCTGCTGGTGGTGCTGTTCGGCGGCAACTCGGTCTATGGTCCGCTGCTCGGTGCGGTGGTGCTGACGCTGCTCGACTCGATGCTCTCGCGCTGGCCCGACGTGCAGCACTTCACCTACGGCGCGTTGCTGCTGTTCGCGCTCTATGCCATGCCGAATGGACTGGCCGGTTTTGTGCGCAAGCTGGCGCGCCAATTTGCGCCCGGCTTGATTCACAAGGAACCCTTGCCGCAGAACTTACCGGCATGGCAGTTGAAGCCGGCCGCGGGTGCTTCGGACACCGGTATTCTGCTCAAGGGTGACGGCCTGTACAAAGCCTACGGTGGTGTGGTGCCGACCAACAATGTCGACATCCAGATTCGCCCCGGCCATGTGCATTCGCTGATTGGACCGAACGGTGCGGGCAAGACCACGCTGCTGAATATTCTCTCGGGCATCGTCACGCCCGAGCGCGGCTCCATCGTGTTCGCGGGCCGTGAGATTGTCGGCGTGTCGCCCAACAAGATTGCGCGCATGGGTCTGGGACGCACGTTCCAGAACCTGCGCCTGTTCAGCGACATGACGGTGCTCGACAACGTCAAGGTGGGCCTGCACTCGCACATCCACGCGGGCTTTCTGGCCAGCCTGATTGGCGTGGGCAAGGCGCAGAAGGCGGAGCAGGGCGCACGCGATGAGGCGCTGCAGATTCTTGAGCGTTTGAACCTGCGCGACAAGGCGCTCGAGATCGCGGGCAATCTGCCCTATGGTCTGCAGCGCCGCCTCGAGTTGGCGCGTGCGCTGGCCACCCATCCCAAGCTGCTGCTGCTCGACGAGCCCGCCGCCGGTCTCAACCCACAGGAAACGCAGGAGCTGATTCAGGTGATTGCGCGCATCCGCGACATCGGCATCACGGTGCTGCTGATCGAGCACCACATGGACCTCGTGATGGCGGTGTCGGACCACGTGATCGTGCTCGACTACGGCCAGAAGATTGCCGAAGGAACGCCGGCCGAAGTGCAGAACAATCCGCGCGTGATTGCCGCCTATCTGGGCACCGAAGACGAAGATGATGACGATTACGCAGGCGCAGGCCTCAACGCGACCCCGGGAGGCCAGCATGTCTGAGCGAGACGC
>CALMCS010000543.1 GCA_937862875.1 uncultured Comamonadaceae bacterium | reverse complement strand
GTCGCAAATCCTGCGTCCGCCAGTGCGAACTGGCAAAAGCTGTCTTCAAAGGGAACTGCTTGCAATCCCGGTGGGAGGGCTTGGCCTCGCTTGTCGTGGAACCACAGAGGACGCAAAACGTCTGATTGCAGTTGGATAACGGCCGTGTAGCGGTGTGCGACCCGTGCGTTGAGAAAAGCGAGACCCGCGCTCACTCCCCCGGATTCGAGTGCCGTGATCAATGAATCCAACGCGTTCTGCATGCTATTTCAAGTGTGAGGTGGAATTGGCGGGTGGTAATAACCGCACCAAAACGGCTCTCAATATAGCCGCAAAATACAAAATGCGTTGGTAAACCATTGTGCGCAATGGTGTGGAAGGACGGTTGAGAGGTATGAACCGCCGAAACTCCTCAGCCCATTCGCGCCGCTTCGTTCCAGAACGCATGTGCCACGGGCGACAGGCGATTGGAGTTTTGGCAGGCCAGGGCGATATAGCGCTGCGTCGTCGGCGTGAGGCGTCGGTACACCACGCCGTTGCTGACATCGGGCAGGGCGAGGCGGGCGAGGATCGAGACGCCGTGGCCTTGCGATACGTATTCGAGGATCGAGGTGATCTGGTGCAGCTCGTGGGCAATGCGGGGCTTGATGTCGTGCTTGAGGAGCAGGCGGTAGATCAGCGGTTTGGAGCCCGCCCGGGTGAGCAGGAAGGGGAACTGCATCAGCTCGCTGAGCTCCACGACGTCCTGTTGCGCCAGCACGTGGCCTTCGGGCAGGACGGCGACCAGTTCGTCCATGGCGAGAGTTTGGGTTTCCAGTTCCAGCTTCGGCAGCGGCACTACGGCCAGCTCGATGCGGTGTTCCATCAGGTCGAGGCTGGTCTGGTCTTCGGGCTTTTCGATGATGTGGACATCGACGCCCGGGTGCTTTTGTTTGAAGGCCCTGAGGATGGGCGGCAGGGCCTTGAGGGTGCCGCTCGCGCCGAACGAGCCGATGTGCAATTGACCGGTCTTGAGTTGGGCGTCCGAGCGAGCGATGGACTTCATCAACTGCATGGATGCGAACACTTCTTTGACCAGTGGAAGTATCTGTTCGCCGGAGTAGGTGAGGGGTGCGCCGGGGGCGCTGCGGTCGATGAGCGATGCGCCCAGCGCGGATTCGAGCGCGCGCAGGGAGTGGCTGGTGGCTGACGGCGACATGCCGAGTTTTGCGCCCGCGCTGGAGATGCCATCGGACTGCACCAGTGCCAATAACAACTCGAGTTGCTTCAGCGTGGGAAAGTCATGTTTGCCGCCCAGGTTCACCGCGTGTTTCCTCTATGTCTGCATCGATGCTGTGCCGATGGGGCATCGCCTGAAAATCAATGGCACCCGGAGGCTCTACGCTCCTCAAAGGCTTGATTGATGGTACACGATGCCGCACCGAGCGAGGATGAAGACTTGTAGAGGTTGAAAGCACCGAAGTGCCTTCAAACGATCACGCGGCGGCGAGTTCTGCCTCGTTCGAGTAACCCGAGATGAACGGCTTGCGTTCGCCGGTTTCGACGACAAACACGTGGCGCGAGATGCGGCCGATATTGCCGCCGTAGACGTGGATGCTGATCGACACGCGATCGTCGTAGACGTTGGAGACGCGGTGAATATCGCCCAGCGTGGGTGATACGCAGTCGACATCGCCGGGGTTCAGCTGCTCGAGGCCGTGCGACTCCATGCTTTTTCCGTCGGCTGCGAAATCAAACAGTTCGCCGACTTCGCTGCCGCGCATCATGCCGATGAGTGCCCACACCGTATGGTTGTGGACCGGCGTCTTCTGGCCCGGGCCCCATACAAAGCTGACGACCGAGAAACGGTCCTGTGGATCGGCGTAGAGCAGAAACTGCTGGTAGTACTGCGGGTCGGGTTTGGCGTAGCGCTCGGGCAGCCAGTCATCTTTCTCGATGAGCTGCTTGAGGATGGCTCCGCCCTTGTCGAGAATCGCGGGCTCGTCGCCCTGATGCGCGTCGATCACGCCGGTGAATTGCTTGACGAATTGCTGGAATTTCTCTGGCATCGCGACCATGAAATGTCTCCTTTGTGGGGGAGCGAAGGGGTTCGCTCGTGGGATGAATAAACCGGAATTCAGACTACGCGTATCTCGTACTTATCTATTGACTGACTGACCAACTGATTATGGATGGGTACTTATGCGATACGCGATCTATGCCTATCAATATCAGAGCTTGCCTGGCTCGGTGTAGCCGTCGCGGGTTTGCGGCAGCTTCATGTTGAGCAGTCTCGATGCCACCTGCGTGCGCAGAATCTGCGCGGTGCCGCCGGCGATGGTGAACATGCGCGCGTCACGCACGTGGCGCTCCATGGGGTTGTGGCGTCCGTAGCCCGACGAACCATAGAACTGCAGCGCGTCGTTGGTGACCTTGTTGGCGGTCTCGGCGGCAAAGATCTTGGCGCGTGCGGCCTTGTCGAGGTCGGGGAAGGTTTCACCGCTGGCTGCGGCGTGGCGCAGCATCAGGCGTGCGGCCTCCAGTTGCGTCGACATGTCGGCCAGCATCCATTGCAGGCCCTGGAACTCGGCAATCGGACGGCCAAACTGGTGGCGCGATTTCAGGTACGCCAGACCCTCTTCGAAGGCGCCTTGCGCAATGCCGAGGGCCACGGTGCCCGCGCCCACGCGCTGTGCGTTGTAGGCCGACATGAGCGAGGCAAAGCCGCGCTTGAGACCACCCGGCGGAACCACCAGCATCGACTTGTGCAGCTTGAGGTCGTGAAACTCCAGATGCGTCTCGGGAATGCCGCGCACGCCCATGGCGTACAGACGGCGACCGATCACCAATTGGTCGCTGGGGGTCTTCTCGCGCACGCAAATGAAGGCACCGATGCCCTGGTCGACGCCATCATCGAACACGCGGGCGAAGATCAGATGCAGGTTGGACACGCCGCCGCCGGTGATCCAGTATTTTTCGCCGTTCAGGATGTAGTCGTCGCCCTTGCGGTCGGCGCGTGTGGTCATCTCGCTGGCAGCGCTGCCGGCATTGGGTTCGGAGATGCAGATGGCGGGCTTGTCGCCGCCCAGCACCAACTCTGCGGCCATCGCCAATTGCTCAGGCGTGCCGTAGGTGGCGATCGCGCCGATCGCGCCCATGTTGGCTTCCACCGTGATGCGGCCCATGGTGGCGCATGCCTTGGCCATTTCTTCCACCACGATGACGGCGTCCAGATAGCTCAGGCCCTGACCACCGGCGCGCTTGGGGATGGTCATGCCCATGAAGCCGGCCTGGCGGAGCTTGGCGATGTTGTCCCAGGGATATTCTTCGGTCAGATCGGTCTGCGCCGCCGTGGGCTTGAAGACATCCTGCGCCAGCTCGCGCGCTCGTGCCTGCAGGTCGAATTGTTCTTTGGTGAGTTCGTACATGGGGTCTCCAGAAACAGGGAAGCCGTGGAAAAGTGAAAAAGCGAAA
>CALMCS010000542.1 GCA_937862875.1 uncultured Comamonadaceae bacterium | reverse complement strand
TACACAGGGCCGCAACAGGTCGCACCACTCCATGGATTCTGGAGCTTTGTGATCAATTGGTAGAGGCCTCTCGGTTTGATAACAGTGCGATTGACATTGCTTTGAAGTTGCAGGCCGAGCTCGGCTTGATCGCAGACTATCCGACGAACCTCTCTGGATTGCCGCCCTATGTGGGGCGCAAGGTGAAAAGGGATGAAGGCAAGGAGTCGGATCCTCTGGCCGGCGGCCAATACATCGTCGAACAGCTAAGCCGCTACGACGGCCTGCTGATGCACGCTTTCTGGCGTTTCTTTCAGGTCGATGGCATGGGTTCACACTGGCACATGACCCGATGGGCGCCCCTGTCGTGGGACGCTGCGGTACGGACGCTCTGCGACAGCACGCCTCTGTTTCGTGAGCGCATCCTGGATGAAAGTCTCGGTGCGTTGTTGCGTGACTTCTCTACCGCCAATGTGGTCTGGTATCTGCACCTCCAGCGGCTGCTCGATCCTGACGAGGCGGAGATTGCCGCGCGCCAATCTCTTTGGCTCGCCGTACTTGAAACGGCTCCGTCCACCGCCGTCAGCCTCGCACAGGACATGCTGGCGCGCATCATTCACAGCGATGCGCTGGATGCAGCCACATTGGTTGAGGCGTCGCGAGGCGTTCTTGCACGCTCGGAAAAGAAGCTGGTCAAAGCGCAGCTCAAGATGCTTGCGAAGCTCAAAGAATCAGGGCAACAAAGCGAGCGTATTTCGCGGGTGGTTGCCGCTGCCATCGAAGGCATGCCAATCGATCTCGCCGCGATCGCCAACAAGCTCGTGGAAACCGTTGGTGAAAATGGCAGCGAGGATTGCGGTGCCTACAGACCCGTCCCAACCGTTTCGGTGCCAGTGCCAGCTCCCGTGTCAGTGCCGGGGCCGCGCCGCTTTCCACTGCCCTCAGTGGTGGTTGATAGAGAGCTGATCCACGACGACGAAGAACTGTTTTTTCTGATCTCCCAAATTTTGGAAGACGTTGGAGATGGGGCGGATTTTCCGCGCATCTTTGACTACGTTCTTGCGCATCCTGATGTTGTATTTCCAGAGACCCTGAAAAAGCGCAGCGCAGAGGTGGTAGAGCCGATTGGGGAACACCTGCGCGTTTCGTCTGCACGCTGCCTGATGGTCGCCGCATTGTGGGGCGGTGAGACCATCCCGTTTTCTGGATACGAGGAAACATTTCGCTTGGCAGAGGGTGAACCCATGCCACCGGGCTGTGAAATCATCGAGCACAAGACCTCCGTTGATACGGGGAACTCCGTGACAGAAAGGGTGGGCGACGGATACGTCTCACCCAAGCGCGAGGTTCGTCGATACATCGGCACGCATTCACCCAAAGCGCTGTTGATCGGTGAGTTCCAGCGGCTGCAACGGTGGCGCAACGAACAGGTGGCCTTCAGCCCGGTGGGCATCGTTGCCGAACATCGTTTCGACTGGAGCAAGGTGCAGACCGTGCCCGGAAAAAATCGGAGGAATCCGTTCTGGACGGTGGCCGGAGCGCAGGCCGTACAGGAAGAATCGGCCAGGTTCGATGATCTGGCACTGGATGTCGGCAACGTGCCCCTTGAATCCGACTTTCGCGCAAGTGACGCGCATGTCACCCACGACGGAAATGAGCTGCTGGTTCAGTGGTTCGCCTGGATATTGCGAGAGAACCTCGACACGTTGGCCGCCCATTTTCATCCGCTCTTGAGTTCAGCCGTGGATTGGAAGATCGCTCGTGGCTTTGCTCCGCTGTTGAGCG
>CALMCS010000541.1 GCA_937862875.1 uncultured Comamonadaceae bacterium | reverse complement strand
CCGTCGTGGCGCAGATGGGCACCATGGGGACGGCCATCCTCTATATGTCGAGTCGTCCGCCTGTGAACGGCGGACCGAATGGCAATCTGACGGAAGACGATCTGGACGCGCTCGCAGAGTTGCCCGACATACGCCAGGTGATGCCGGTCATCGGCGAAGTGATTTCGGTGCGCTACGGCAATGCGGAAAAGCAGATCTATGCACTGGCAGCGGGGGGGCAAATGCCATCCGTTCACCACTGGAAACTTGCCGAAGGTCGGTTCTACACCGACGCGGAAGACCGCGATCTCGCACCGCTGGTGGTGATTGGGCATAAGGCGCGCAAGCATTTCTTTGCGGACATGCCCGATCCGCTGGGTCGCCAGCTCATCATCGGTCGATCCTCCTTCGAGGTGATCGGCGTGATGAGCGAGCGCGGCGCAGAGTCGGGCGCGCAGGACTATGACGACATGGTCTTCATTCCCTACCACGCGGGCCGCGCACGGGTCTACCAGACGCAGACGCAGGCCGACTACGTGGTGATCGAGGCCGCTTCGTCCGAACAGGTCAACGCGGCGGAAACCGCGATTCACGATCTGCTGATGGCGCGCCACGGCGGTCGTGAAGATTTTGGCATCGGCAACGCTGCCGCGCGCATCCAGGCCGAAGCCGAAACGCGCAAGAACATGGCCATGATGCTCGGTCTGATCGCCGCCGTCTCCCTGGTGGTGGGCGGGATCGGGGTCATGAATGTGATGCTGATGACGGTGCGCGAACGCACGCGGGAAATCGGCATCCGAATGGCTACCGGGGCCCGTCAGCGCGACATCCTGCGACAGTTTCTGACCGAGGCTAGCCTGGTGAGCTTCGTCGGCGGCTGTGTGGGATTGCTGGCGGGCCTGGTGTTGGGTGCGGGACTGATCTGGGCCGACGTGCCTATGGTGTTTTCGATTCGGGCGATGCTGGGCGCGTTCGCCTGTGCGGTGTTGACGGGCCTGGTGTTTGGGTTCATGCCCGCCAGAACCGCCGCGCGCCTGGATCCCGTTCGTGCGTTGGCAGGGGAGTGATGAGGGATGCAGATGAAAAACCACCGGCGTGTTGACGCCACTCTGTTGACCCTGTTGCTTGCCACCACCTTGAGTGGCTGCACGAGCGTACCCGAGCACCCCATCACCGACAGTGTTCCCTTGCCAGCCCAGTGGAGCAGGGCCGTACCGCAAGCGGAAGGCGATGTCGTCTCTCAGAACTGGTGGCGCAGCTTTGGAAGCACGGAACTCGATGCCCTCATAGTGCAAGCCCATCTGCAAAGTCTGGACGTGGCCACGTCGTTGGCCCGGGTGAACCAGGCTAGAGCGCGCGCGGATCAGGCGGGCGCTGCACTGCTTCCTTCGTTGACCGGCACTGCGGGCGTCAATCGCCAAGCCAGCTTGGACGGCGGTGGCGGCAGCGCAAGCGCCACTGGCACGCGCTTCTCGGCCGGCTTGGCTGCGAGTTATGAGGTGGACTTCTGGGGCAAGAACCAATCCGTTCAAAACAGCGCGTTGGCGGGATGGCAGGCCAGCGTGTTCGATGCGGACACCGTTCGGCTGACGGTTACGGCCCAGGTGGCCAATGCGTGGTTGCTCAGCGTGGCGCTGCGCGAGCGCATGGGCATTGCCGAGTTGAATATCAAAAGTGCCGAACGCCTGCTGGCGTTCGTCTCGGCCAGGGTCCGTGCTGGCGCGGCGTCGCCGCTCGAATTGGCGCAGCAGCGCGGCCTGCTCGCAGGCCAACAGCGCCAGCTCGTGCAACTCCAGCAGCAGGCAGAAGAGGCGCAGACGCGCATTGCGCTGCTCTTGGGCCAGACTCGCAGAGCCAGCCCATCGGAAGTCTCGTTTGCAAACCTGCGAATGCCGCAATGGTCCGTTGGCGTGCCATCCGAGTTGATGACCCGCCGACCCGATATCGCCCGCGCGGAAGCGCTGCTGGCTGCGGCCAACGCCGATGTGCACGCGGCGCGTGCGGCGATGCTGCCGAGCCTGGTGCTGGGTGGAGAGGTGGGTTCAAGTGGCGACCGATGGAGGCGCATTTTCGACAACCCGATTTACTCGCTTGCGGCTGGGTTGGCGGCTCCGATTTTTGACGGTGGACGTTTGGCGGCGGGGCGGGATCTTGCGCTCGCACAGCGCGAGGAAGTGGTTATCGTCTATCGCCAATCCATCGTTCAGGCGTTTGCCGATGTGCAATTCGCACTCGACGACCTGTCGGGTTTGCAGGCGCAGGCCGAGTCGCAGGCCGATGAACTGGTTCAGGCGCAGACGGCGCTTCGCCTGGCCGAATCCCGTTATCGCGCCGGCGCTGAAACCTTGCTGACGTTGATCGACGCCCAGCGCACGCTGTATGCGGTGCAAGATGCGGCCGCGCAACTGCATTTGGCGCGTTTGCAGGCATCCGTGGCTTTGTACCGGGCTTTTGGTGGTGGTTGGAACAGTGAATCGTGAATTGCAAGCGCAAGCGCAAGTGCAAGTTCAACGTGAGATCCGGGAGAGACACCAAATCAGTGATGCCCAACTGAACGAGCTCGTGCGATCTGCGGGGCTGAAATTCAGCGTCGCACGCGTGCGGGTGTTTCGACTGATCGAAGCCGCGGGCGCCTCTGGCTTGAACGCGCAAGATGCCTATTGCGCGTTGCATGCCAAGGGAACGCCTGTCAGCCTTGGAACCGTTGCCAGGGTGATGCGGGATCTGGAGTCGCTTGCGTTGCTGCATTGCAGGGAAGATGCAGAGGTACTGGTGGGTGGGGCCACGCGCAAGCTGGTGTTCCGATTGCCCTCGTGACCTGAAGCCCCGCCAGGCCCGGGAGGAAATCCACACGGGCCTGGGAGGCAGCGCTGTCGCTCAGAAGTTGGCGGTCAGACCCAGATACAGGCGTCGTCCATCCAAGGTCTTGCCGTAGTCGGCAACATCCACCGTCTTGTCCAGCAGGTTGTAGAGGCCCGCAAACAATTGCACGCTTTGAGTCGCCTGATAGGTGGCGCCGAAATCCATCAAGGTATACGCGGGCAGTTGCGCAGTGCCGCCGTCGATGGTCTTGCTCTTGTAGCGCGCCTTGGTCCAGAGCTTCCATTGACCGGTGACGTTCCAGTCCACACCCAGATTGAGCATGTGCTTGGGCAGATTGTTCAACGGCTTGCCTGCATCGGGGCCGGTGGACACTTCGCTGTCGGTAAAGGTGTACGACGTGTTGAGCTTGGCGCGGCCCAGGCCGATGTTCAGGGGCATGCTGTACGCCGCTTCCAGACCATTGATCTTGGCGGAGCTCACGTTCACGTATTGATTGATCCGCGCGCGCACCTCGCCGTTGTAGACACAGGCCGGTGCCGTAGTGGGACTGGTGCAGATGGTCTGCGTGCTGATCTTGTCCTTGAAGTCGGTCCGGTAGACGGTGACGCTGGCGTTCACATCCTGCGCCGGATTCCAGTTCACGCCGATCTCGTAGTTGGTGCTTTTCTCGGGTTTGAGGTCCTTGTTCCCCATGTCCCAGGCCGCGCCGCGCGCGGCGATCTCAACGATGTTGTCGTCCGCCTGCTTGAGGGTTGGCGCCTTGTAGCCACCGCTCAAACCGCCCTTGATGGTGACGGCATCGTTCAGGCGATAGACACCGTAGAGACGAGGAATCCACTCGCTGCCGTAATGTTCGTTGCGGTCGTAACGCAGACCGCCAACGACGGAGAACCGATCCGTCAAGAAGTACTCGTCTTCCGCAAACAAGGCCATCTGCCAGCGCGAGAGGTTGATGCTGCGCGAGCCTGGAAAGCGGCTCGCATCGTGGTTGGTATTTTCCTTTTTGTACTCTGCGCCGAACGAGATCATGTGCTTGTCGAGCGGCAGCACGGTCTTGGTTTGGAGATAGGTGGCCGTGTATTCCGAGGTGTAGCTGCCATTGGTGATGTCGACGTTCTCGCGTGTGATGAACGAATTCGTGCGCACGCGTGAGCCCCAGTCCATGTCATGGGTGAGGGCGAAATAGTCGCGCTCGTTCTTCACATCACCTGCAGCACCGGTGCGCGCTGTGCGCCGGTTGTCGCCTTCGCCGTGCGTGGCTTCGAGGCCAAGGGCTTGCGAATCGGTCAGTTTCCAGGCCAGCTTGGCGGTGAGATCCTTGTTCTCGCGCCCCGCGTAGCCGCCGGTGTATTGGTCTTCATTGCGCTTGAAGCGCGAGCCGTACAGCGTGAGGCCCAGGCGGTCCTGCACCAGCGGTCCGCTCAGGTAGAAGCGCTGTTGGTTTTCACTGCCCGCTTTTGAGTTTTCCTGCACCACACCGTCCACCGTGACGCTGCCACTCCATTCCTTGGCCACCTTCTTGGTGATGATGTTGATGACCCCGCCCAGTGCACTCGAACCATAGAGTGATGACATCGGGCCGCGAATCTCCTCGATCCGCTCGATTGCCGAAACCGGCGGCAGCCAACTCACCTGCTGCGCGCCTCCAAAGCCGTTGTAGTAAGCCTGAGAAGATGAGCCCAGCGGCTTTCCATCGACCAAAAAGAGAACGTAATCTTCACCGAGTCCGCGAATGTAGATCTGAGTGGTTTCGATCTTCCCGCCTGCGCCGCCTTCGATGGTGACGCCGGGGATGTCGAGCAGGGCATCGGTCACGTCGCGATAGCGGCGGCCCTCGAGTTCTTCCTTGGTAACGACCGAGATCGAAGCCGGTGCATCTGCCAATGCCTGCTCGAAACCAGTAGCCGTGACAACCACTTCCGACAGACGCGATTCTGCGGCCGGGGTCGCGGCCGGTTTGGCGGCGACGCTCACGCCTTCCTGAGCATGTGCAAGCAACATGGTGCTGCCAGCGACCAGGCAAGCCACGCCCTGAGCGATGCGATGGAGGCTGAGACTCGGGAGTCTGCCGTGAAATTCTTGAGAAGAAACTGTGTTCACCAAAACACTCCAGTTATGAAAATCCGTTGAAAAATCTCACTGCTTGCAAATTCAGGGCGCAGGCATCCCCGCGGGAGCTTGTGCTCCCGTTTATTGGTTCTTCGTGGGTTTTTGGGGTTGCGTCCAGGTCTTCAAAGGCGATCGACGCATAGCGTCCTAAATCGCCTTCTCAAAAAAAACGCAGACTTTCAGCCCAAAGCACAGAAAAGAAATCCGTCGGACTGCTCGTTCGAGACCGCTGGAATCCGTCCAGATCCTTTTGATGTGCCTGGGTCAGATTCCTAGATGTTGGACAGCATCAGGAGCAAGAGCCCGAGGGTGCCGGTGGTCAGCGCCGTGCGCTTGGCCCATTGCGGTGCGTAGGTGAGCAGCAGGCCCAACGCACCGGCAGAAAACGTGAGCGCGCCCAACCACGTTGCAAGAGCAAGCGAAGGGCTCGAGCGCACGAGGCAGGGCAGCAGCGACACCGCAAGCAGTGCATAGCCAGAGAGTCTCCAGCCCATGCTCTGACGCGCGCCCAGCGTGTCTGTCCCGAGTTGATCGGTGTGCCGGTCCATCGAAGCGGCAATGGCGGTGAACGCAGCAAAGGCGAGCAGCAAAGTAGCCCAAACCATCATGTTGCACTCTCCAGTGGAGCCGTGCCGTTGGTAGCGGAGGGCTTGGATTGGACCGTCTTTGCAGCGATCGATTTGACGGGAGCAGGGCGCATCAGCCACCAGACCACCGCGGCGTGCATGGCTGCCAGGGCCAACATCATCAAATCAAAACCGGCAACACTCCATTGATTGTGGGCGATGGTCTGCAGCAGCGAGCCGCCGCCGGTCAGCGGATTGAGCACCGGCAGCAGCGCAAACAGAATGGTGGCCAGTGCGAGCTGGTCGCGCCACGCATTGCGGTGAGAACGCACCAGCGGATGCAGTGCGCACAACAGCCAGACGATGAAGAAGCCGCGAATTTCCCAATCGGCCCGGCCTGCGAGTTCGGCCGGAATCAAGCGGTTGAGCCAGAAATAGGCCGCTGTTGCCACCGACAGCCCGGCAATCGACCCCACATTCAGCACCTCCACGAAACGATGGCCGAATGGCGTGCGGCCCAGCTTGCGCCGCTCGGGCAGACGTTTGACCACCCAGAGCACCATGCCGGTGCCCGCCATGATCGTGCCCACCACGCCGCTCAGGAACAACAGCCAGCGCAATGCGGGCTCGGCAAAACGGCCCAGGTGCACGCTGGTGAAAACGTTGTTCGTGGCCCGCACCCAGGAGACATCCTGTGCGGGCGGGCTGCTCTTCAGTTCACCGCTCACGCCATCAAAAGACAAGGTTTTGGAGGCGCCGCGATTGATCAGGCTCGATCCGCCGCGTTCGCGCAATTCGAAGGTGGCTTTGGACGTTCCTGGCGCATTCACCGTGATGCTGCCCACGCCGCGCTCCGGCCAGAGCTGTTGTGCTTGTACCAGCATGGGCGCGATCGGAGCCATGGACGCCGGGTCCGGAGTTTCCTGCGACTTGCGACCACCTTGGCGCTCACCGGCGTTGCCCGGGGGAGCTGCCTGACGGCCTCCGCGCATTTCGGTGAAATAGGCCTGCGTATTGCCGTCATAGGCGGCGTTGACACCCCATGGCATCAGCATGTTCATCAACAGCAGCAAGCCGCTGAAGGTGATCACGATATGAAAGGGCAGTGCGAGCACCGCCGTGGCGTTGTGTGCATCGAGCCACGAGCGCTGCCCCTTGCGTGGACGGAAGGTGAAGAAATCAGTGAAGATTTTCTTGTGTGTGATGACGCCGCTGATGATCGCGACAAACATCAACATGGTGGCCACGCCCACAATCCAGCGGCCCCAGATGCGCGGCATGGCGTAGAGCTCGAAGTGAAAGCGATACAAGAAGCTGCCGCCCCGGGTTTCCCGAGGCGTGAGTTGCTCCCCCGTTGCGGCATCCAGCTCCGCGCGCTTGATGCCCGCACGGCCGGCTGCCGCGCCGGGCTCACGCCAGGTGGCTTCGAGGGCCGTCTGGCGTGCACTGGGCAGATTCAGCGTCCAGGTGGTGGCGTTGGGCGCAATCTTTGTCAGGGCTTCGAGGCCGCGCTCTGCGGTGTTCGCGTCGGCAACCGACTGGTGCAGCTCGGGCCGCATCCAATCATCGATCTCATCCCGAAAATAGCTCAGTGTGCCGGTGAAGAACACGGCGTAGAGCAACCAGCCGAGCAGCAAGCCGCTCCACGTGTGCACCCACGACATCGATTGGCGCAGGCCTTCTGGTTTTCCATCGACTCTCAAGATTGAACTCCTCGAGTGAGAACCCAGGCGAGCAAGGCAAGCGCCAAGCCCGGCAGGCCAATGCCAACCCAGGCGCGCGTGACGCTGGCGCAGCCAAAAGCCCACATCCCCGCAATCGCGTAGACGATGAAGGACAACATCGTGGCAGCCATGGTCGCATCGCTTCGCGCCATGCCAAACCATTGAAATCCAATGGCGCCTGCGGCGGCGCTGGCTGCGGCCAATGCATAGCCACCTCCGATGGCCACCAATGAGCGTGACGCAACACGCATTCGATATCGCCGCAGGTCAGGGGCCTGCTTGGGTTGCACTGATTCGCTGGTCAAGATTTCCTCGCTATTGTGTTTTTCCGGGCGTGCCAATGCCGCCGAATCATTTCGGCCACTGGAATCGTGCGGAACAAGTTTTGTTATGTGCTGAATCGGGGTCTGCGCAGGGCCCGATAGGGCCCGCGTCAACGCTGGCAGAAGCGTCACAGAGAGTGCAGTGACGAGGCTGGCGCTGGAGTTAAACCAAGATTACTTTTTTCGTGATTCTAACGGTAATAAGAATCGTTCTCATAAGTAATTGCGATAAAACTATGAGATGCACGCTTAAACCACATTCAGACGTCGGGAGCGCGGTTGGTCGGTTCGGAAAATAGCGTGCTGGCGATTCGGCAAACGCGCGCCGGAACATTGCGATGACATTGCTGCTGGGCGTTGCCTATCCCGGCGCTATCGGAGCGGTAACGTGTCGGTCCCGCGTGCAGGCAAGAATGGTGAAATCGAAGTCAAGAGTGCACATGCCCCAACGCCTGGGCATGTGCACTGCGGTCACTGAGCCAATGCGCTCTCAGGCAGCGCTCCAATCGCCACCCAGCGCGCGGATCAGCCCAATCGTGGCGACATACTGCGCCGTGTGAACCTGCAGCGCTTGTCGGCGATTGCGCAGTTCGGCGCGGCGCGCATCCAGCAGCTCCAATTGACTGACCAGCCCATTGCGGTAACGCACATCGGAGAGATGGGTCGCGCGTTCGGCCGATTTCACGGCCTGGCCCAGCGATTGGGCTTGGCCCGCCAACAGGCGCAGCGTGCTCAATTGGTCTTCCACGTCGCGAAAGGCAATCAGCACCTGACCGCGCTGGGCGGCTACGGCTGCTTCCAGGCGGGCGCGGGCTCCGTCTTCCTGGGCGGCGCGTTGGCCGCCGTCAAAAATGGGCAGGGACAAGAGGGCGCCGATGCCCCACGAGCGGGCCGACCATTTGAAGAGGTCACCCAGTTCCGGTGAGGCATATCCGCCATTGCCGGTGAGCGTGATGGCCGGGAACCATGCGGCCTGGGCCACGCCCACACGCGCCTGTGCGGCCAGTACGCTGGCCTGTGCCGCCGACACATCGGGCCTGCGCGCCAGCATGGTGCCGGGGACGCCGGCGGGGATCACCGGCAAATGCGGCTCGGCCGATGTGGGATCGAGCGTGAAGCCGCTGGCCACGTCACCGACCAGCACGGCCAGTGCGTGGGTGAGGATCGCTTGCTGGCGTTCGAGTGCAAAGGCTTCGGATTCGGTGGCCGAGACTTCGGTCTGCATGCGGGCCACGTCGAGTTCCGCCGCATCGCCCGCGTTGTAGCGGCGCTCGATGAGTTTCAGCGTATCGCCATAGGCGACCAGGCTTTGCTGCACGAGTTGGCGTTCGGTCTGCAGCGAACGCAGTTGCATATAGGTCTGCGCCACATCGGCCTGCACCATCAGGCGAGCACTTTGCAGCAAGGCCTCGCGCGACTGCGCGTCGAGCTGGGCGGCCTGACTGGCTTGCGAGAGCCGACCAAACAGGTCGACCTCGTAAGACAGGTTCAGACCCGCAGTGGCCAGCGTTGCGGGTTGCGCTCCACCGGCGGTATTGGCTCCGGCCTGGCGTGCGACACCGCCCGATGCGCCCAGCTGCGGTTGGCGCTGGGCATCGGCGTTGCGCAGGAGTGCGCGGGCCTCGGCCAGTCTGGCGGCTGCCGTTTGGATATCGGTGTTGGCCGAACCGGCGCGCTCGACCAGAGCGTTGAGCTCGGGATCGGCAAAGGCGAGCCACCACTGACCACGAGCCTGCGACTCAGCCGGAGCGGCGGTTGTCCAGCCCGCTGCAGGTTGGGCTGCCGGCGTGCTGAAGCTGGCAGGGATTTCCACGCCCGCATGTTCGGCGGGCGCGGGGAGGGCGCTCGCGCAGCCGGCCAGAATCAGCGCCGCCATCAGCGGGGCCAGCGCGCCGAGACGCGAGGCCTTCGTGGACGGTGAGGAGTTCGTTGCATTCGCATTCATGTCGAAAATCCTTGTATGTTGTTGTTGTTTTTGTTGTTCTTTTTCTTCATTCGTCGTGTCCGCGCGGTGCGGCAAGCAGCGGCAGTCCGGTGGAACCATGTCCCGACGTGGGATGTCCGGGCATCACCGGCTCGCTGTGCGCGCCATGCTGTTTGAGCGGGCGGTTGCCAGCCAAGCGCCGCAGCACCACGTAGAACACGGGAGTGAGGAACAGGCCAAACACCGTCACGCCGAGCATTCCCGAGAACACCGCCACGCCCATCGCGCTGCGCATCTCGGCGCCTGCGCCGGTGGAGAGCACCAACGGGAGCACGCCCATGATGAAAGCCAGCGAGGTCATGAGAATCGGGCGCAGCCGCAGCTTGCTGGCCTCGATCGCCGCCTGCACGGGCGTACGGCCGGCAAACTCCAGCTCGCGGGCGAACTCCACGATCAGGATGGCGTTCTTGGCGGATAGCCCCACCAGCACGATGAGCCCGATCTGCGTGAACACGTTGTTGTCGCCATGCGTGAGCCACACGCCCGTCATCGCGGCCAGCAGGCCCAAGGGGACGATCAGCACGATGGCCAGCGGCAGCGTCAAACTTTCGTATTGCGCGGCCAGCACCAGAAACACCAGCAGGATGGCGATCGGGAAGACCAGAATCGCCGAGTTGCCCGCCAGAATTTCCTGATAGGTGAGTTCGGTCCATTCAAAGCCGATGCCTTGAGGCAGCGTCTCTGCGGCAATGCGTTCCACGGCGGCGCGGGCCTGGCCCGACGAGTATCCGGGCGCAGGGCCGCCGTTGACGTCGGCAGACAGGTAACCGTTGTAGCGCATGGCGCGTTCCGGGCCGTAGGTGGGCTCCACCGTCATCAGCGCGGACAGCGGCACCATCTCGCCCGAGGTCGAGCGCACCTTGAGCAAGCCCACATCCTCGGGGCGCGCTCTGAAGTTCGCATCCGCCTGCAGGCGCACGCTGTAGGTGCGACCAAACTGGTTGAAGTCATTGGCATAGAGACTGCCCAGATAGATCTGCAGCGTGTCGAAGATGTCGGTCACCGGCACGCCGAGTTGGCGCGCCTTGGTGCGGTCGATGTCGGCATACAGCTGCGGCACATTTACTTGCCAGCTCGTGAACAGACCCGCCAGTTCCGGCGCTTGCGACGCCTTGGCCATGAAGGCCTTCACCGCCTCGTAGA
>CALMCS010000540.1 GCA_937862875.1 uncultured Comamonadaceae bacterium | reverse complement strand
TAACGACCGCTTTGTAGATGTTGCCCTTGCGCTGTTCGCGGCCTTCGATTTCGATCTCGTAGTCCAGCAGCTTCTGGCCGTCGACGATGGCGAGGCGGCGTTCTTCGGGCTGCGTGGCATTGATAAGCATCCGTTTCATGATGCGTTTCCTTCTCGTTGTTGTGTGGGAGCCGCCCCTTGCTCACTCGCAGGAAGGCGTCTCTCCATAGTTCCATGACAAAAACAGGCTCTCATTGAGCCGCCAATGCCTGGCCAACGCAGTGAAACGAAACGAAAGGAACTGCCGAACGACTACGGCCGATAAGTCATTGTGAATTCAATGACAGACTTATCGGGCGCAGGGGAGGGGCGTGGATGAAGGCGAAGCGGATCACGCGCTGCTTGACTGTGAAAAAAACAGTCGTTGGCGTCATCCGGGTAGATGTCTGCGGCGCACACAATGGCACCGCCAGAGGCTTACACCTCTGTGACAGTGACATGATCAAGGCCATCAACATCCACATATTGTTATCGCTTTGCTCCGTTGGTCACCGCGCTGGACATCTTCCCAGGCCGGTACCAACTCAAGATTCCGTATTCAGTGTTTCATTGTGTTAGCCACTGACATCAAACGGGCTTAAACAGGTCAATAACCTGCAATATTTGCGCGTAAGACACCTATGGGCATCAACCATACTGTGCGACTCACTGGGCTGGGTGGACTAAACTCCAGACAAATCAACCACTTACACATTCGTCGCGCAGGTGAAACACATTATAGAGGGCAAACCGGCAAACCATGCCGCGCCAATCGCCACTTCTGCAGTACGCATCGTCGAAGTCGATGCGGAATTCGCCGGTCAACGGCTTGATAACTTTCTGATACGTGAGCTGAAAGGCGTCCCCAAGACGCACGTTTACCGCATTATCCGAAGCGGAGAGGTGCGGGTGAATAAAGGCCGCGCCAACGCAGATACCCGAGTCGAGGCAGGGGATCTGATCCGTCTGCCGCCGGTTCGGATTTCGGAACGTGTGGCGGAAAAGGCCGAAAGGCCGGCTCCGGCCAGGGAATTTCCCGCGTTGTTGGAAGACGAGCATTTGATCGCCATCGATAAACCCGCCGGAGTCGCCGTTCACGGCGGCAGCGGCGTGAGCTTCGGCGTGATCGAGCAGTTTCGTCAGGCCCGACCGACCGCCAAGTTCCTGGAACTGGTGCACCGGCTGGACCGCGAAACCTCGGGCATTTTGCTGATCGCCAAGAAACGCTCGGCGCTGGTCGCGCTGCAGGATCAGTTCCGGGGACGGGAGACGGGTAAAACCTATCTCGCCCTCGTGAGCGGAACCTGGCCCGCCAACAAGAAGGTCATCGACATTCCTCTGCATAAATATTTGCAGGAAGACGGTGAGCGGCGGGTTCGCATCACGACCGCGGAGGATCCCGACGGCATGCGCTCCATCACCTTGGTGAAGGTGCGCGCAACCATCGCGCCGCGTCCGCAGCAGGGCCTGCCCGCCATGAGCCTGCTGGAGGTGACCATCAAGACCGGTCGCACCCACCAGATCCGCGTGCACCTGTCCAGTCAGGGGCATGCGATCGTCGGGGACGACAAATACGGCGACTACGACCTGAACAAGCGCCTGCAGAAGCAGGGCCTCAAACGCATGTTTCTTCATGCGTGGCGGCTACAGTTCAATCACCCGGCCAGCAATGAGCGGGTGGAACTGCGCGCGGAACTGCCGCCGGAGTTGACCGAATTCTTGCCTGACAACCTGAAGCCAGCCCATGACTGAACCCATCGCTGAATCCCTTTCTTCTCGAAAATTCGATCTGATTGCCTTCGATTGGGACGGCACGCTCTACGACTCCACGGCCTGCATCGTGCGCAGTATTCAAGAGGCGGTGCGCGACGTCGGCGGCACGGTGCCGAGCGACGAGGCCGCCGCCTGGGTGATTGGCATGGCCCTGCCGCAGGCGCTGGCCAAGGCCGCGCCCGATGTGCCGGTCGAGCTTTACCCCGAGCTGGCCAATCGCTACCGCTATCACTATGTGAAGCATCAGGACGATCTGAGCCTGTTCGCCGGCGTGCTGCCGATGCTCAATGACCTGCGCGAACGTGGTTATCTATTGGCAGTGGCGACGGGCAAGAGCCGCCGCGGCCTCGACCATGTGCTGGACGCGGTCGAGCTGCGCGGACTGTTCGACGACTCGCGCACGGCGGATGAAACCGCGGGCAAGCCGCATCCCCAGATGCTCCACGAGCTGATGGAGCAGTGGAGCGTCACGCCCGAGCGCACCTTGATGATTGGCGACACCACGCACGATCTGGAAATGGCCCGTGCCGCGGGCTGTGCGAGCGTGGGCGTGTCGTACGGCGCGCACGACACGGCGGGTTTTGCCGTGTTGAAGCCGCTGCACATCGCCGATTCTGTTGCGGATTTGCATCACTGGCTTTTGAAAAATGCCTGATAGCGCAATGACTGCTCATTCAGACAATTCCGGAATCGAGCTGTGCGCGAGCACGGATCTGGTCGAGGGCGGACGGGCGGTTCCCTTCGACGTTTGCTTCGCCAGAGAAAACTGCCGCGCATTCGCCATCCGCTTTGAAGGCCAGGTCCACGCCTATCTGAATCGCTGCACGCATGTACCCATGGAAATGGACTATCAGGCCGACCAGTTTTTCGACGACACTGGCCGTTGGCTGTTGTGCGCAACGCATGGTGCCGCCTACCAGCCGGATACCGGCTCCTGTGCGGGCGGTCCCTGTCGCGGTGGTCTGGTGAAGATCCCGCTGAGCGAAAGCGACGGAACAGTGCGATGGCATACAGCCGATAACCTGCAACCAGTAGAGTTTTGATTCATGACTGATCCCAATCGCCCAGAGACTCCCGGCTCGGACGGAAATGAGCCCGCGGCTACCGATCTGTGGGGAAGCGCCGCACCGGCACCCGCCGCCCGCCCAACCACGGCCCATGCCAGCACCAGCACCGGCGCAAGCGCTGGTTCCGGCAAACCCAATTGGGAAAAGGACGTGCTGGAGAAGCTGGTCTTCGCCACCCTCAAGGAGCAGCGCTCGGCGCGCCGCTGGCGCACGTTCATGCGTCTGGCGTGGTTGGTCGTGATCATCGCCATCGCATGGATGCTGTTCTCGCGCGAAACCGCGACGGCCGCCAAGAGCTCGGCGCACACCGCCGTGGTCGACATCAAGGGCGAGATCGCTGCGGGCAACGAGGCCAGCGCCGAATTCGTCGTGGCCGCCATGCGCAGCGCGTTTGAAGACACGGGCGCTCAGGCCGTGGTGCTGCTGATCAACTCACCCGGCGGCAGCCCGGTGCAGGCCGGCATCATCAACGATGAAATCCGCCGCCTGAAGGCCAAGCACAACAAGCCGGTGTATGCGGTGGTCGAAGAGACCTGCGCCTCCGCCGCTTATTACATTGCCTCGGCCACCGATCAAATCTTTGTGGACAAGGCCAGCATCGTCGGCAGCATTGGCGTGCTGATGGACGGCTTCGGCTTCACCGGCACCATGGAAAAACTGGGCGTCGAGCGCCGATTGTTGACCGCGGGCGAGAACAAGGGCTTCCTCGATCCGTTCAGCCCCATGTCCGAAAAGCAACGCGAATTCGCGACCCAGATGCTGGCGCAGATTCACCAGCAGTTCATCGACGTGGTGAAGACCGGCCGTGGCGAGCGTTTGAAGGAAACCCCGGAGACCTTCAGCGGATTGTTCTGGACCGGCCAGCAGGCCGTGGAAATGGGCCTGGCCGATCACCTCGGCAACCTCGACTATGTCGCTCGCGAAGTGGTCAAGGCCGAAGAGGTGGTGGATTACACCCGCCGCGCCAACGTCGCCGAGCGCCTCGTGAAGAAGTTTGGCTCTGCCATGGGCATGGGCGCGGTTCAGGCCGTGCAGTCTTCGTCGCTGCAACTGCGCTAAGAAATAGCCGAAAAGTGATGCACTGATCTCCGCCGTTCGCGGCGGGGTCGCTCAATAAAAAAACGGCACCGTGGCTTCAACCACGGTGCCGTTTTTTTTGTTGTCTGCGACGGATCAGGTGCCGATGCTGAACACCGTGGGAGTCCGGTTGTCCGTGGGGCAGGGCAGGTCGCGCCACTGCTTGACGCTTCGGCTCTGGATGTTCGCGTTCTCCAGCGTCAATCCACTGGCGATCGCGAGGCGCGTGGTGGGGCTCAGCGCCTGCAGCAATCCCTGCCACAGCGCGGCGTTGCGATACGGCGTTTCGATGAACAACTGGCTCTGGCTGTGCTTGATGGCGAGCGATTCCAGTTCCTTGGCGCGCTTGGTGCGATCCGCGCCGTCCTGCGGCAGATAGCCGTTGAACGCAAAGCTTTGGCCGTTGAGTCCACTGGCCGCGAGCGCGAGCAACAAAGACACCGGGCCGACCAGTGGCTGCACGCGCAGACCCAAGTCGTGGGCGGCGCGCACGACCGAGCTGCCGGGATCGGCCACGGCGGGCATGCCGGCCTCGCTGATCAGGCCCATGTCGTGGCCTGCCAGTGCGGCGGCCAGCATCGGCTTGGCGTCGAAGTGCGCATTGCCCTTGCCGCCGTGATCGCCTTTTTTGTGCACTTCGCGCGGCAGTTCCGTAATGGTCTGCTCCTGAATCGGGGCGGCCAGCGGATGGATCGCATCCACGCGCTTGAGATAGGCGCGCGTGCTCTTGGCGTTCTCGCAAATCCAGTGCGTGAGCTGCGCGGCGCGCTTGAGTGTGCCGTCGGGCAGCACTTCGGTCAGCGCAGTTTGGCTGTCGCAGCCGAAGTCGAGGGACGCGGGCACGAGGTAGAGCGTGCCCTTTGTCGCATTGCTGTTGCTATTGCTGTTGTTGTTGGTCGTGGTGTTCATGGCAGCATCAATCCGGCGGCGCGCAGCATTTGGCAGGTGCGAATCAGCGGCAGACCGATGAGCGCGGTGGGGTCGTCGCTTTCGATGCGGTCGAGCAAGGAAATTCCCAATCCTTCGCTTTTGGCGCTGCCGGCGCAGTCGTAGGGCTGCTCTGCGCGCAGGTAGCGTTCGATTTCTGCGTCATTCAGATCGCGGAACTGCACGCGCACCGGGGCCAGGTCCACCTGGCTGAAACCGGTTTCGAGGCACACCACGGCCACGGCCGTGTGGAACACCATGGCGTGGCCGCTCATTTCGCGCAATTGCAGGGTCGCTCGCTCGTGATTCCCCGGCTTTCCAAGGGGTTTCCCGTTCAGATCGGCGACCTGATCCGAGCCGATCACGATGGCATGGGGGAATTGTTGTGCCACGGCGTGAGCCTTGGCGGCGGCCAGTCGCAATGCCAGATCGCGGGGTGTCTCACTGTCATGTGGAGTTTCGTCGACGTCGGGGGCTGCGACGTCGAAGGGAATATTCAGGCGAGCCATCAATTCTCGGCGGTAAACCGAGGTGGAGCCCAATATCAGAGGACGGGATGGGGGAGTGGATTGCTGCATGCCCCAATTCTCTTACACTGACTGCATGACAAAGGAACACTCCCCCGAACACTTGGATATCAAGGCCTTCGCACAGGCTGGCGGGCACTTGTCCGGCCACGATTCGCTGTTGAAATACAAGCGTCTCGCGGAAGAGGCCAAGGGTCTGCATCCCGACCTGCTGGTGGATTGGCAGGTTGACGGCGAAGTTCGCTCCGATGGCGGAGTGGGTGCCCAGGTATGGATGCACCTGAAGGTGCACGCCACCGTGCCGATGCAGTGCCAGCGCTGCCTCACGCCGGTGGATGTACCCCTCGATGTCGACCGTGAATTCCGCTTTGTGCCCGACGAAGCAACGGCCGATGCCCTCGATGACGAAAGTGAAGAAGACCTGTTGGTTTTGAGTCGCGAGTTCAATCTGCGACAATTGATCGAGGACGAGTTGCTCATGGAGTTGCCGGTTGTGCCGCGCCATGACGAATGCCCGTCCCCTGTGGCGATGGCCTCTTCAGACGAAGACTTTGAAGAAGCCAACACACAGAAAACCAACCCGTTCGCTGCGCTGGCTAGCCTGCGCAAGGACGAAAAAAAGCATTGATTCGCCCTTAAAGCGACAGTGCATCGAGAAAACAGCGGTCAGGGAATTTGAGCGCGCTTGCCATTTAGACTATAATCAGTGGCTTCGCGCGAAATCCCCTCGTGTCTTTAATGGGCTGATCGCGTTTTTCACTAACCCTTTTCAGACCGTAGGAGCCACCATGGCTGTTCAGCAAAACAAGAAGTCCCCATCCAAGCGCGGTATGCACCGCTCGCACAATGCCCTGAATGTGCCAGGCATTGCTGTGGAACCCACCACTGGTGAAACGCATCTGCGTCACCACATCAGCCCTAACGGTTTCTACCGTGGCCGTCAGGTGCTGAAGAACAAGTCCGAAGCTTAATTCAAGCTTTTGACTGTTCAGGGCCCGCTGCTACAAGTTGGTAGCACGGGCCTTTGTCGTTTTTGACGTGTCTATTTTTATTTTTCGGGCTATTCGCAGTAGTTCGCTATTCGCCTAAATGATCACACTGGCTGTTGACTGCATGGGGGGCGACCATGGCCCCGGTGTCACGCTTCCTGCGTGTCGTCAATTCTTGGAAAATCATCCTGAAGCACGACTGTTGATGGTCGGCCAGGAAGCCAGTTTGCGTGATTTCAAGCACGACCGCATGACGTTCGTCCACGCAACTGAAGTGGTGACGATGGATGACGCGGTGGAAATCGCGCTGCGTCGCAAAAAAGATTCGTCTATGCGCGTGGCCATTCAGCAGGTCAAAGATGGTGCAGCTCAGGCCGCCGTCTCCGCTGGAAACACTGGCGCGCTCATGGCTATTGCCAGGTATTTGCTCAAGACGCTCGACGGTATCGACCGTCCGGCGATTGCTTCGCAAATGCCGAATGACACGGGTGGAGTCACTACGGTGCTCGACCTGGGTGCCAACGTCGATTGCTCGGCCGAACATTTGCTGCAGTTTGCGGTGATGGGTTCCGCGCTGGTCTCGGTGTTGCAGGATTTGCCGCAACCTACGGTAGGTTTGCTCAACATCGGCGAAGAGGCCATCAAAGGCAGCGATGTCATCAAAAAAGCCGGTGAACTTCTGCGACGTGCAGGCGCTCACGGTGATTTGAATTTCCGTGGCAACGTCGAAGGCAACGATATTTTCAAGGGTGCTGTCGACGTGGTCGTCTGTGACGGTTTCGTTGGCAACGTGGCGCTCAAGGCGAGCGAGGGCATTGCCTCGATGATCGTGGGCGGACTCAAGCGCGAGTTCAAACGCAGCATCTATTCGAAATTGGCTGCGATCATCGCGTATCCTGTCCTATCTGCACTGATGAAGCGTATGGATCACCGTCGCTACAATGGTGCGGCGCTTCTGGGTCTGCGCGGTTTGGTGTTCAAGAGCCACGGCTCTGCGGACGCCATTGGGTTCGAGCACGCGCTGAACCGGGCGTATGATGCAGCCCGCAATAATCTACTCGACCGCGTCCGGACGCAGGTCGCTCATGCGGCGCCTTTATTGGCGTCTGGTGCGGTTCCTGTTTTGTCCGAGTCAACGCCGGCTACACATTAATGAGACGCTATTCACGTATTTCAGGCACAGGCAGTTTTCTGCCTCCCCGCCGTGTGACCAATGATGACCTCGTTGCCCAATTGGCGGAACGGGGTATCGAGACTTCCGATCAATGGATCGTCGAGCGCACCGGAATTCACGCGCGCCACTTCGCCGAGCGTGATGTGTGCAGCAGTGATCTGGCGCTGGAAGCTTCGCGCCGGGCGATCGAAGCCGCAGGCGTCACGGCCGACGATATCGATCTGATCATCGTTGCCACGTCGACTCCTGACATGGTGTTCCCCTCCACGGCCAGCATTCTGCAGAACAAGCTGGGCTCCTACGGTTGCGCGGCGTTTGACGTGCAGGCCGTGTGCAGTGGCTTCGTCTATGCGCTGACGGTGGCTGACGCCATGATCCAGTCCGGCATGGCCAAGCGTGCGCTGGTGGTGGGCTCCGAGGTGTTCAGTCGCCTGCTCGATTTCAACGACCGCACGACCTGCGTGCTGTTCGGCGATGGCGCCGGCGCGGTGGTGCTGGAAGCCTCCGAAACCCCGGGCATCCTCGCGAGCGACCTGCACGCCGATGGTCGCCACGTGGGCATTCTGTGCGTTCCGGGCAACGTCTACGGTGGCCAGATCCTGGGTGATCCGCTGCTGAAGATGGACGGTCAGGCCGTGTTCAAGCTGGCGGTGGGCGTGCTGGAAAAAGCCGCTCGTGCCACGCTCGCCAAGGCCGAAATGACCGAGGCGGACATCGATTGGCTGGTCCCGCACCAGGCCAATATCCGCATCATGCAAAGCACGGCGCGCAAGCTCAAGCTGCCGATGGACAAGGTGATCGTCACGGTCGATCAGCACGGCAATACGTCGGCTGCATCGATTCCGCTGGCCCTCGATCACGGCGTGCGCACCGGACAGATCAAGCCCGGTCAGAACCTGCTGCTCGAAGGCGTGGGTGGTGGCTTCACGTGGGGCGCAGTGCTCCTGACGATGTAAAACTCAACGACGCGCCGCTGCCTGTCTCGCCTGCAACCTTCTGGTGTGCGGCCTGCATGGCGGCGGAAGTTGTCTGCTCAAGAAAACACGAATCCGTATGTCCAAAACATTTGCTTTTGTTTTTCCGGGCCAAGGCTCGCAGTCCGTTGGCATGCTCGACGGCTGGGGTGATAACCCGGTGGTCGCTGAAACGCTGCGCGAAGCCTCTGACGCGCTCGGCGAAGACGTTGCCAAGCTGATTCACGAAGGTCCGAAGGAAGCGCTTGCGCTGACGACCAACACGCAGCCCGTGATGCTGGTGGCCGGTGTGGCCGCATGGCGTGTCTGGCTGGCCGAGGGCGGTGCGCTGCCTGCGGCATTGGCAGGGCACTCGCTGGGCGAGTATTCCGCTCTGGTGGCCTCTGGCGTGCTGACGCTTGCACAGGCGGCTCCGCTGGTGCGTCTGCGTGCGGCAGCCATGCAGGAAGCCGTGCCGGTCGGCACCGGTGCGATGGCCGCGATTCTCGGCATGAGCGCCGACAAGGTGATCGCCGGTTGTGCGGAAGCCACGGCCAGCTTTGGTCCGGGTTCTGCCGACGTGGTCGAAGCCGTCAATTTCAATGATCCGGCACAGACCGTGATCGCTGGCACCAAGGCCGGTGTGGAAAAGGCGTGCGAGATGCTCAAGGCCGCAGGTGCCAAGCGCGCTCTGCCGCTGCCGGTGTCCGCGCCATTCCATTCCAGCCTGATGAAGCCCGCCGCTGAAAAGCTGCGCGAAGCGCTGGCAGGAACCGTTTTGGCGGCACCACAGATCCCCGTGGTCAATAATGTGGACGTCGCAGTCGTGCAGGACGCCGACGCGATTCGCGATGCGCTGTATCGTCAGGCTTTCGGCGCGGTGCGCTGGGTCGAGTGCGTGCAGGCGCTGAAGGCGCGTGGCGTGACCTATATCGTTGAATGTGGTCCAGGCAAGGTTCTGGCAGGCATGACCAAGCGCATTGATGCGGAACTGGTCGGCACATCCATTTATGATCCTGTCACACTGGCGGAAACCAAAGAATTGCTGGCATGAGCGAAACCACCACAACAACAACGACAACTCCTCAAATTGCACTGGTCACGGGCGCGACCCGCGGCATCGGCGCAGCGATCGCTGCAGAGCTGGCAGCACGCGGCTATCGCGTGATCGGCACCGCCACCAGTGACGACGGAGCTACCCGCATCCATGACGCCCTGTCTGCCAGCGGCGGCAAGGGTGTGAAGCTGAATGTGACCGATGGCGCAGCCGTCGACGCGCTGATCGACAGCGTGGTGAAGGAATTTGGCGGTCTGCATGTCCTGGTGAATAACGCGGGTATTACGCGTGACACCCTGGCCATGCGCATGAAGGACGACGACTGGGATGCGGTCATCGACACCAATCTGAAGGCCGTATTCCGAGTAAGTCGTGCGGCTATTCGCCCGATGATGAAGCAGCGTTTTGGCCGCATCATCAGCATCACCAGCGTGGTGGGTGCATCGGGCAATCCAGGTCAGGCAAACTACGCTGCGGCGAAGGCCGGCGTGGCGGGTATGACCCGTGCACTCGCAAGGGAATTGGGCAGCCGCAATATCACTGTAAATTGCGTGGCTCCAGGCTTCATTGCGACCGACATGACGGCCAATTTGCCGGACGAACAAAAAGCGGCTTTGAAGGCGCAAATAGCAATGGGCGATCTAGGTCAGCCCAGTGATATTGCGCACGCCGTAGCGTATCTTGCATCCAAAGGTGCCGGCTATGTGACAGGGCAAGAATTGCATGTCAATGGCGGCATGTATATGTAGTTAAAGAGTAGGTGCCGGTTGGTCCGTACGGCTAGCTGCTTGGCCCTTTGCGCTTAGCAGTTAAAATCGCGGATTCATTTACAACCCCCTGAGGGAAACCATGAGCGATATCGAAGCACGTGTCAAGAAAATCATTGCCGAACAACTCGGTGTGGAAGAGTCTCAAGTAACCAACGAAAAGGCTTTCGTGGCCGACCTGGGCGCTGACTCCCTGGACACGGTTGAACTGGTGATGGCTCTGGAAGATGAGTTTGGCATCGAGATTCCTGACGAAGACGCAGAGAAGATCACGACGGTGCAAAACGCCATCGACTACG